>CAYRMX010000001.1:0-36597 GCA_964425295.1 uncultured Oscillospiraceae bacterium
GCCACCTGAAAACGGTGCTCACGCCGCAGGGAAAGTGCAGCGGAAGCGTGCTGTTTCACGGCACGCCCCTGCGCGACGTCTCTGAGCGCGACCAGGCGGCGAAGATCGGCTTCGTCATGCAGGATCCCGACGACCAGATCGTCACCGACAAGGTCTGGCACGAGCTGGCATTCGGGCTGGAAAGCTTGGGCTGCGACCAGACCATTATGCGCACCCGCGTGGCGGAAATGGCGTGCTATTTCGGCATTCAGGACTGGTTCCATCGCGACGTTGCCACGCTTTCCGGCGGTCAGAAGCAGCTTTTGAACCTTGCGTCCATTATGGCGATGCAGCCGGAGGTGCTCATCCTCGACGAGCCGACCAGCCAGCTTGACCCCATTGCCGCCACGGATTTCCTCAACACCGTCCGCAAGATCAACACGGAGCTCGGCACGACCGTCATCATCACCGAGCACCGTTTGGAGGACATTTTTCCATATGCGGACCGCGCCGTCGTCCTTTGCGGCGGCAGCGTGATCGCCGACGACCTGCCCGCGCGGGTAGGACAGCGGCTGTTCGATCAAAATGACCCGATGTTTTCCGCCATGCCGACCCCGGTGCGGGTGTTTTACGGCGCGGGCGGCGCGGGAGAAAGTCCTCTGACGGTGCGGCAGGGGCGCAACTGGCTTGCCGGCGCGTTCCCACAGACGCCGAAGTGCCGTGCGCTTCCCGAGGAACGGAGCCAAGAACCGACCGACTCGGTCGCTCTGCGCTTGAAAGAGCTGTGGTTTCGCTATGAAAAGGACAGCCCGGACATCCTGCGCGGCGTCTCGGCGGAGATCCCAAGCGGAAAATTATATGCAATTTTAGGCGGTAACGGCGCGGGGAAATCCACCATGCTCAAGGCAATCACGGGGATTTGCAAGCCCTATCGCGGAAAGGTTAAATTGTTCGGAAAGCCGCTGGAAAAATATCGCGGAAACGATCTTTTCCGCGGCTGCCTTGCCATGCTCCCGCAAGACCCGAAGAGCCTGTTTGTCAAAAAAAGCGTTCGCGAGGATTTGGCGGAAATGACGTCCGATGCGGGCGAGATCGACCGCGTTGCCGCGCTGTGCCAGATCACGGAGCTGCTGGAACGTCACCCGTATGACATTTCCGGCGGTGAACAGCAGCGTGCCGCGCTTGCCAAGGTGCTTCTGACGCAGCCGCGTCTGCTGCTCCTCGATGAGCCGACAAAGGGGATCGACTGCTTCTTCAAGACGACGTTTGCGGCAATTCTGAACGACCTGAAAGCACAGGGCATCACGATTGTCATGGTGTCTCATGACGTTGAGTTCTGCGCGAGATATGCCGACCTTGTGAGCATGTTCTTCGACGGTCAAATCCTGACGACGGACACGCCGCGCCGCTTCTTCGGCAGCAACAGCTTTTACACCACCGCCGCGCACCGCATGAGCCGTCACGTCTTCGACATGGCGGTCACGGCGGAGGACGTGATCGCGCTTTACCGCAGGAATACGGAGGAGAAAACATGAAATGCAAAAGTTCCCGCATTGCGGTTCTGCTCGATTTCTTCATTCTTATCCCGCTGACACTCTATTTCGGGCTGCGTCTGCCCGGTAGGGGCTATTACGTTACGAGCACGCTTGTCATTTTGGAGCTGACCGTGCCGTTTCTCCTGAGCTTCGAGCGCCGCAGACCGCAGGCGCGTGAGCTGGTGATCGTTGCCGTGCTTTCGGCGTTGGCGGTTGCCTCGCGCGTCGTTATTCCCATTCCGCATTTCAAGCCGATGTTCGCCGTAATCATGCTCTCCGGCGTCGCCCTCGGGGCGGAGTCGGGGTTCATGGTCGGCGCTGTTTCGGCGTTTGCGAGCAACTTTTTCTATGGGCAGAGCGCAAACACGCCGTGGCAGATGTTTGCCTACGGCGCCGGCGGCATGCTTGCCGGCTTCCTCTTTGCAAAGGGACGCCTGCCCCGAAAGCCGCTCGTACTGGCTATGTTCGGCTTCGTGAGCGCATTGTTCTTTGTCGGGCCACTGCTCGATACCGCGTCCGTGTTCCTGATGCTTTCAAGGCTCAGTGCGGCGGGGGCGTGGGCGACCTACGTCGCGGGCTTCCCGGTGAACCTCAGTCAGGCGGTGTGTACGTTTGTGACCATGCTGCTGCTTGCAAAACCGCTGCTGGAAAAGCTCGACCGTGTAAGGCTTCGCTACGGCATGGGGGAGAACGAGGATGGGCTTTGAAAGCTGCCACCCGGCGGTCAATTTCCTCTTTTTTTCCGCCGCGCTCTATGGCGCAGCCGCCTTTTCCCACCCGATCTTTTTGGCGGTCGGCTTGCTCTGCGCCTTTGCCAACGCCGTGCGGCGAGGCGGGCGGCGCGCAGTCGTCTTTGCGCTTTGGCTGTTTCCGTCAGCGGCGGTCTTTGCGCTGTGCTATGCCTGTTTCCACCACTTCGGTGTGACGGTTCTCGTGCATAACTTCATCGGAAACCGCCTGACGCTGGAAAGTCTGCTCTACGGGCTGAACCTCGGACTGCGGGGGATGGCGGTGTGCCTGTGGCTGCGGTGCATGTTTGACGTTCTGTCGTCGGACAAAGTGATCTACCTGTTCGGTACGCTCGACCCGCGCCTTGCGCTCTGCCTGACCGTCCTGCTGCGTTTTTTTCCGCGGCTTCACTTGCAGGCGCGGCGTATTGGACTTGCCCGGCAGGGCATCGGGTGCGGCACGGCGCAGGGGAGCTTTTTCCGACGCTGCGGGAACGCGCTGCGAATTTTTTCCATGCTGATCTCGTGGGCGATCGGCGCGTTTGCGACAGCTTCGGACTCCATGCGCAGCCGCGGCGTCACGCTCCGCGGTCGGACGGCTTTTTCCCTCTATCGCTTCGACGCCCGCGATCGGGCGCTGGTCATTGCAATGTTCTGCGGCATCATTCTCGCCGCGATGGGCGTCATCCTCGGCGCGACCGAGCTGCGCTTTTCCCCGGCGATCGCATGGCGCGACCCGACGCCGCTTGCCCTTGTCACCGCTGCGGGTTACGCCGTCTTTTGCCTGATTCCGCTCATTGTTGCGCATTTGACACAGCGACGCATAATATAAGCCACCGAGTTTCCAAAACTCGGTGGCTTTCGTTTTACAGTATTTTTGCAAGGCGGGTCTTCATAAAACGTTCGTTGAGCTTGGCGACGAGCGCCGTGAACGGCTTCAGGCGGGAGATCCAATAGCCGATCTCGGCAACGGCGACGCCGGAAATGACGTCCCAGAGAACATGCTGCTTGGTAAAGAGCGTGGAGAGAAAGACCAGAAGACTGCCCACGGTGCACAGCACGTTCGTCAGCGCACGGTGCTTCGGCAGACGGCATTCATACATGAAGCGCGTCCCAAGCCATGCAACGAAGCAGTGGATGGACGGGAAAAGGTTCGTCGGCGTGTCAAGCCGGTAGATCAGCCGCATGAGCCACAGAACGAAGCCACTGCCCTCGACCGTCGGGCGCACGTTTGTCGTCGGAACGAAGACGAAAAAGAACAGACAGATCAGCTTTGCCACGGCGTCGGCGGCTGCCAAACGGCAGGCCTTTTCGGGGCTTTCGCGGGCGACGGTCGTGTACTGATAAATCCAGAAGACGAATGTACCGACATAGGCAAGCACCCAGACCGGCGCAAAGGGGAAACGCCTGTCCAGCGCGGTCGTCATGTCGAGCATCTCCTGCGAGGAGAACACAAACTGGACAAGCTTTGCGCCCTGATAGGCAAACAGATTCATCAGCCCCGTCAAAAGCAGGGGGAAACTGGCATAAGCAGGAATCACCCTGCGAAGCGTCCGCCGAAACAAAGAAATCACCTCAATACGCATGCTATTGAGGTGATTATAGCACAGATTGCGGGAAAGTCAATTCTTGTCCGGTTTCCGCTGAAAGATTTTCCACAGGAAGTGCGCGCGGCTATTTTGTCAGCCCTCGGGATCCGACGGCTCGCGGAACGTGAAAAAGCGTTGCCCGAGGTAGTTAAAGCCGACAAACAGGCACATCCCCGTCAGCATGGCGGCGTTGTCGCGCAGCGCCGCCTGCGCACCGGAGAGCAGCCATTGCATCGCTGGCTGCGCAAGCCCGTAGGCAAGGGCGTAGCACACGGCGATGTTCAGCGCGAAGCGCACCGCCACACGCCAGCCGCCCTCGGGATAACGGAAGGTGAAGCGGCGGTTCAAAAAGTAGCTCATTACGCTGGCAAGGGCATAGCTCACGGCGGTCGCCGACCAGTAGCCGAAGTGGGCGAGGTTGTACAAAAGGAACATCAGCCCGTTACCGACGACGGTGTTCAGCACGCCGACCAGCAGGAATTTCCAGAGCTTGGCGTCAAAGAGAGATTTGATTTTTTTCAGCATGGCATTCACTCCCAACAAGTCCGGACAGTGCCGTCGCTCGCGACGGAGAAGATCGTTTGTCCGTCGCTGCTTTCATACAGCAGTGTTACCGAAAGCGAGGGACAATCGAAACGCGAGAGAACGTCCATGCCGATGGAGCGGAGCTCGGAAAGGTAGGTTTCCGGTGCAAGCTCGCCGGAATAGACCTCCGCGCCGTAGGTGCATGCCTTTTCGTAGGTTATGTTTGCGGCTTTTTTGAGCGTGAGCGCCTGCGTAGAGGCGTCATAGTCGACTTCAAACATCGACCAGTGTTCGCGGACATAGTCGACGAGCTCGGTTTGTGTTGTTTCGTCGGCGTTCGTATAAAGCCCGATGAATCGGACGCACAGCACGACACAGCCGATGATCAGCGCGAGTGCCAGAATCAGACTCGCGGCGATCAGCCATTTTTTCATTCGTATCACCTGTTTCTTTTTGTCAGACCGTTTGCAGCGCGACGCTGGACAAAAGCGCGGCGAAGTCTTCGCGGTAGAGCTTTTCTTTTTCCGCCGCGCACCGGATGCTCACGGCGTAACAGTATGTGCCGTCAAAGAACAGCGCCCCGGTGCAGTTCAGCGCGCCGTTTTCTCCGGCGGCTGTCCACGCAAAGCGGTATTCTGCCTGCGGTTCTTCCGCAAGACAAATGGGGGAGAGCGCTTGGGTGTCCTGCCCGGTGAGAAATTTTAGGGCGGAATCGGTCGAGTCGGCAAGAAATACTTCCTGCGTGATCTCGTAATCCTCGTGGCTGAACACCGAGCGGCGTCCGGCGTCCGTGGTGAGCGTCAGCGTCGCTTCCTGCGGCAGAGCGGCGGTCAGATAGAACGACGGCTCGGACACGACCTCAATTTGATCGCTGACGCACTCCTTTGCGGGTGCTTCCTTGACAGCACAGCCGCAAAATGATAAAATGAGCAGCAAAGAGACAGCCGTTTGCAAGTGTTTCACACAGATCCCTCCGAAAGGTTGATTTCGATGGTATATTTCTATGCGGGCTACCTGCTGTTCATGAATCTGCTCGCCTTTTTCCTGATGCTGGCGGACAAAAAGCTGGCGCGGGCGCACAAATGGCGCATCCCGGAGCGCACGCTTTTAACGGCGGCGCTGTTCGGTGGGGGCGTCGGCAGCTTTCTCGCCATGCGGATCTTCCGGCACAAAACGCGAAAGATGAAATTCACGCTGCTGCTTCCGCTGTTGATCGTACTGTGGGCGGCGATCAGCTATTTTGTTTTTTTCTGAAGCTTGCGCTTCGTCCCGTCGGGCGCGACGATATAGGTGTTGTCGAGCTGGGCGGTGAGGTTTTGGCGCACGGCGGCAATATAGCGCGCACGCAGCGCGTCGCGTTCGCGAAGCTCGTCCTCGGTCAGTGCTTCCTGCTTGGCTTTGTGTGCAAGCTCGTTGATTCGGGCGATGACTTCCTGCATATTCATAACATCAACTCCGAGAGCATCATACCGCGTTTTTGCCTCGGTGTCAAGGTTTCACAGACGTAAGATCGGAGGAACGGATGAAGATTTTGATTATCGGCGGCGGTGCATCCGGGCTGATGGCGGCGCTGACGGCGTCGGAATCGGCGGCGCATGAGGTGCTGCTTTTGGAGCGTCAGTCCCGCGTGGCACGCAAGCTGCTTGCGACCGGCAATGGGCGTTGCAACCTTTCCAATACCCGCCTGACGGCCGAAAATTATCACGGTGAGCAGCCGGACTTTTGCCGCGCGGCGCTTGCGGCGTTTTCCGTGGACGATACGCTGGCGTATTTTCACGGGCTTGGGCTTTTGACCGTGACCGAGGACAGCGGACGGGTCTATCCTTACAGCGACAGCGCCAACAGCGTCGCAGACGTCCTACGCCTGACGCTGGAACAGCGGAGGAATGTCACGATCGTGACGGGTGCGGAGATCACTGTGTTGCGCCGCCGCAAGGGGCGCTTCCTCGCCGAAGCAGGGGATCGGGTGTTTGAAGCAGACCGTGCGATCGTCTGCGCGGGCGGCGCTGCGGGCGGAAAGCTCGGAGGAACGGAGCTGGGCTATCGGCTTTTGTCCTCGTTCGGGCATAAGCTCACGCCGCTTTCTCCCGCACTGGTGCAGCTTCGGACGGACACGACCTATGTCCGCGCGCTCAAGGGCGTCCGCTGCGAGGCGCGCGTGCGCTGCGGCGGGCAGGAACGCCGAGGCGAGCTGCAATTCACCGATTACGGCGTGAGCGGGCCGGTCATTTTCGAGCTGTCGCGCGAGGCGGCGCGGCGCGGCGGCGAGCTTTTTATCGACTTTTTGCCGCAGACGGACGAAGACGCCCTGCGCGCCATGCTTTCCTCGCGCTGTGCGCAGCTTCCCGCCCTGCGCGCCGAGGAGCTGCTGACCGGGCTTCTGCACAATCGGCTGGGACGGACGCTCCTGCGCGCGGCGGGCATTTCCGGGGAAATGCTCTGCGGCGAGATCGTTGATTTTTCGCACATTTGCCGCACGATCAAGGCGTTCCGCCTGAGCGTTCTCGGCTCGATGGGCATGGACAGCGCGCAGGTGACAGTCGGCGGCGTCCGCACGGACGGCTTTGACCCGGAAACGCTGGAAAGCCGCCTTTGCCCCGGATTGTACGCCGCGGGCGAGGTGCTTGACGTCGACGGCGACTGCGGCGGGTATAATCTGCAATGGGCGTGGTCATCCGGACGCCTTGCCGGACAGTTAAGGAGCAAAAAACATGATTCGAATTCGTGACATCATTCTCCCCGCGCAGCACGACCGAAATGCCCTGCTTTATCATGCGGCGCAGGCGCTTCATGTGCGCGCCGGGGACATTCAAAGTCTGCAAATTTTCCGCCGTTCGCTCGATGCGCGCAAAAAGCCGCTGCTGCGCTGGGTCTATACCGTCGACGTGACGCTCAAAAGCGGCGAGGGACGCATTCTGCGACAGAACAAAAACAATAAGATCACCAAGGAAACACCGTATCACTACCGCATTCCGCGCGTGAGCGGTGCGCAGCGCCCGGTCGTTGTCGGCTTCGGGCCTGCGGGAATGTTTGCTGCGCTCGTGCTGGCGATGGCGGGCATGCAGCCGATTGTCCTCGAACGTGGTGAGCCTGCCGCGGAGCGCAGAGGAAAGGTCGAAGCGTTCTGGAACGGCGGCGCGCTCGACCCGGAGTCGAACGTCCAGTTCGGTGAGGGCGGCGCGGGTACGTTTTCCGACGGAAAACTCAATACAGGCACGAAAAATGAGCGCAGCCGCTGGGTGCTGCGGCAGTTCGTCGCCGCCGGCGCACAGGAAGAAATTCTCTACGATGCCAAGCCGCACGTCGGCACGGACGTGCTCTACACCGTTGTGCAGAATCTGCGCAGACGCATCTGTGACCTCGGCGGCGAGGTGCGCTTCGGCGCGCGCCTGACGGGTCTGGAGCGGGAAAACGGGAAGCTCCTTTCCTGCACCTATATGCAGCACGGCGAGGAGCGCAGCATCCCGTGCTCGCAGCTCATTCTCGCTATCGGGCACAGCGCCCGCGACACGTTCCGCATGTTGGAGCAGCTCGGCATCCCGATGGAGGCGAAACCGTTTTCGATGGGCGTGCGCATCGAGCATCGGCAGAACGATATCGACCGCGCGCAGTACGGCGGCGAGCGTCCGAGGACGATCCCGCCCGCGGACTATAAGCTCTCCGTCCATCTACCCGACGGAAGCTCCGCATACACGTTTTGCATGTGCCCGGGCGGGCAGGTCGTTGCCGCTGCGTCGCAGGCGGGCGGCGTAGTGACCAACGGCATGAGCAATTCCGCACGCGACGGTGAAAACGCCAATGCTGCGCTGCTCGTCACGCTGAAGCCGGAGGATTTTCCGTATCCCGGCGTGCTGGGTGGGGTGCAGTGGCAGGAGGAGATCGAGCGCCGCGCGTTCGACGTCGGCGGGGGAAATTACCGCGCTCCGGCGCAGACGGTGGGGGATTTTCTGGCAAAGCGTCCGTCACAGACGCTCGGCGGGGTCGCGCCGACTTACCGGCCGGGCGTGACGCTCTGCGACCTGCACACGGTGCTCCCCGAACGCCTGACCGCCACGCTGGAACAGGCGCTTCCCGCGCTTCGGGACTCGCTTGCGTGCTTTGCCGCGCCGGACGCGCTCCTGACCGCGCCGGAGACGCGCAGCTCCTCGCCCGTGCGCATTTTGCGTAATGAGGGCTGCGAAAGTACGCTTGTCGGGCTTTACCCCTGCGGCGAGGGCGCGGGCTACGCCGGCGGCATCATGTCCGCCGCCGTCGACGGCATGCTCTGCGCCGAAGCCGTCATTCGAAATGCACAGTGAAAAACGCAAAATCGGCGTCCGTTTGGACGCCGATTTTGTTCCTATGAAAAAAATACCCGAAACAATAAGATATGTTTGCCGATTCAAGTGCCACGGCGGAGGCATACCTCCGCACGACAGAACATTCGGTTGGGCGGGTCAATGTGGGCATCGCCCCCTACAGTCGTTTTCGCACAACGCCGTCTAGGAATCCTACTGCGCGTTGGAATCCTTGCGGAACGATTTTCTGTACTGCATGGGCGAGCAGCCGACGGATTTTTTGAACTGACGGTTGAAATTTGACAGATTACGGAAGCCGCATTCAAGCGCGATCGCCATGATCTGCTTGTCGCTTCCGAGAAGAAGATCACAGGCGTTTTTGATGCGTACCTGTGTGATATAGGCGATGATGCTCATGCCCGTGATCCGGCGGAACGAGGTCATGAAATAATTCTTGCTCAGGGGGATGAGCAGGGCGAGCTGCTCGACGGTCATTTCCTCGGCATAGTGCAGGTCGATATAGGACAAAACGGAGCGGATGCGCGCTTCGCCGACGCCCTTTCCGCCCTGCTGGAATGTGATATGATCGTGCAGATACAGCTCGTGAATCAGGCGGCAAAGCTCACCCTTAACGAGAAGATCGGCAGCCGGGTCGTTTTGCTTGGCGGCTCCGACGGCGGTCATGACCGAGGCGTGCAGCGCGGCATAGCCGGGACTGCTGCGACGGATGGGCATGGCGATCTGCGCGCCGCCCTTGACGAGCGGGGAGACGAGGGCGTGGTTTCCGCGCTCACCGGTCGAGCCGAAGACGTCGGCGGTGAATAGCAACGTGTCATAATAGACCGTGTCACTATCCAACGTAGTCATCGAGTGAGTCTGATTCGGCTGGAAAATGAAAATATCGCCCTCGGAGGCGATGAAGCGCTCACCGTTGCGGTAAAAAACAGCATTGCCGGAGCGAACCACATTGATTTCAAATTCGTGATGCCAGTGCGGGGCGATAAAGGGCAAAAGATCGGGCAAACCCGATGGATAGTATCGGAATGGGATGGTGAGAGAGGTGTGCTGCGCCAATTCCCGCGAGGATGAATTCGACATATTTGCCTCCTTCCGCTTTCTGTAACGGGGAAAATCGGTTGATGTTGGGCGTGGTATCGGCAGATTGCCGAAAAATTGCAAAAAATATTTGCAGTGCATTGTTATTATAACGGGGCGGACGAAAATTGTCAAGCGCGGAACGCCCGCCGGTTGGGAGAAGTGTTCAAAAGTGGGAAACTCCGGAAAGCATCGTTGTGATTTTTGACGAAAAAAGTAGTATAGTATCAGTTATCAGGTGAATAGTGGTGGAGAGCGCGCGGAGAACACAATATAATGTAGTCAGCATTACTACGCGGTGGTGTTTCGCTCGACCGCCGCAAGGGAAAATACACGGAGAAATGAAAGGTGATTGTTATGATTCATGGCAATGGCAAACCAACGTGCAAACGCATCATTTCAATGGTACTGTGCGCGGCAATGCTGCTGTCACCGCTGGCATCGCTGGTAGAAGTTTTCGCCGCCGAGCCGACGGTCATGCAGGCAACCACGGTTGCTGCGCCCACCTCAACAAAAGGCGGCACTTCCACGACCGTGACGGTCGTGGAGGAAGGGGACGGCCCTTATTGGGGGAACACCACCATTGCGACTGCGACCATCGGCGACCCGATCGATGGGCTGATCGAAGAACGCAGCAGCGTGATTCTGAACAGCGCGAAGAATGAGGGATACAACGATGGGCTTGAGCTTCGCACTTCAAGCTATTTCAGTGTGAATACCGGCTGGAATCCGTTTAACATGAAGACGCAGGATCTCATGTTCTATCTTGAGCTCCCCGCCGGTGTATCTGAAATCCGTCTGCGTGGCTTCTGGATTTGGTCGGATAACCTGAATGCCAGCAAATGGCCTGCACCTGCGGGCATGACTTACAAGTATCTGGAGAGCGACAGCAATGCTTGGGTCAGCGGCACGATCTCGACCGACGGCAACAAAACGATGGTACTGACTCCCGGCTTCAAGGGCTATATCCGCGTTGCGGTGAATACTGCGGAGAATTGCGCCGACTATAAAGATTACACCGTTAAGATGGTGAACTTCGATCTGAAGCTTCCGTCCTACGGCGGCAATGTCGGCGCGGCGAAGCTGGGCGGCGTCTGGTTTGTGACCAAGGAAGACGCATGCCTTGCGACCGTCAACGGCGGCACGGAGGAGAAGAAGCTCACCACTGCCGAGCTGCCCTCCCGCGAGCCCGACCCCGAAAAGGCAACTTGGACGGGTGCGGTCATGACCGGCGAGAGCAAGCTGAATGAGACCGCTGAGGTCGGCGAGACTCCGACGAGCCTTAACTGGGAAGCTCTTTGGAGTTCGAACACTACGCCGACATTGACAGTGGATCAACCGATCGCACCGGTCGGAACGCAAAAATCCATTATCATTGACAGCCCGATGCAGGAAGGTTACGCCAGCGGCGCTGTAGATTCCGACGGCAAAACGGTCAACACACAGACCGCGTTCAGACCGCAGATCGACAAGGACATTAACCCGACGACGCAGGACATCGTGTTCTATATTGAACTGCCTGCAACGTCGAGCAGCATCCGCATCAATGACATCCACTGCAACTGGTATAACACATGGCCTGCACCCGGTGGCATGACGTATCGCTATCTGCCTGTCAACGGGACAGAATGGACGACCGGTACGATCACGACCGATGGCAACAAGCAGATCAATCTGCCTGCGGGCTTCAAGGGCTATGTCCGTCTGGTGCTTAACACCGCGACGAACTATGATACTGTTGTTACGGGTGACCTGACCACAAAGCTGCGTGTACATTATTTCACGCTCCGTCTGGAAAAGTTTGGCCTGAATAACGGCGTTGTGAAGTTCGGCGGTGTGTGGTTCGTTTCCAAGGAAACGGATACCTATTATATTAAGCTCGACGGCGCGACCGATGCGGTCAGCATGAGCGGCTACGTCGCCCCGAACTACACCGTCGGTTCTGTCCCGAAAGAGGAGAATGCCGACGTCGGTGCTGTTGCCACGCTTGCCAAGTTGGATGAGGACAAGAACTACTGGGGTACTGCATCTCAGGCAACGGTCACGACGGGCGAGACGATCAACATTGTTGATGCGCAGAAATCTGTTGTGATCGACAGCGCGATTGAAGAAGGCTATCAAAACTCGAAAACTGCGCCGATGTTCTGGCTCGATTGCGGGAATGCACAGTTCAACATGAAAACGCAGGATGTTATGTTCTATGTTGAACTGCCTGAAAACGCAGGGGGTCTCCGCTTTAGCAGCAGCTTCGCATTTGCGGGCGGTTACATGACCCCGAGTTCCTATGGCATGCCTGTGCAATATCTTGCGCTTAACGGCAATCAGTGGGTTTCCACCACGATTTCTGCCGACGGCAATCGTCAGCTTGAGCTGCCTGCGGGTTTCAAGGGTTATATCCGTATTCAGATGAATCAAGCGACCGGCGGCTGGTGGTCCGGTCATGACAGCTCCGACCAGAGTTGGAGAACCGAGACCCTTACTATGAAGGGTTTCAACTTCTTCGTCTCTCTGTTCGGTGGCGAAAACGGCGCGGCGAAAATCGGCGGCGTGTGGTTCGTCTCCAAGGACGCGTTCACGACCATCAAGGTCGGCGATGCGACGAAGAACGTCAGAATGACGACGTGGCTCAAGCCGGTTTCCGTCATGGCGGCGACGACCGTTGCCAAGGAAGCCGAGCCTACCGTGACTTGGAACACCAACCTCACGTTCGAAGACGGAAGCTGGATCACCGATGAGGCGATGAAAACGAAAGCGACCGCTTCCGTGACCGACGCGATCACGAAGATCGACACCGTCAAGAGTGTCACCGTCAGCAGTGCGAAGAAAGAGGGCTACGCTGCCGAGGGCACGCAGACCTATCCGATCTTCACCTGGCGCGCCTACGGCTCTGCGAAGATCAACATGTCGACACAGGATCTCATGTTCTATGTCAAGCTTGCCCCGAATGCCTCCGGCATGCGGCTCAAGGGCATCAGTGTCGACGGTTGGAACATCTCGTTCAACAGCGGCGGTATGACCTATAAATACCTCTCGATCGATTCGAATGAATGGAAGACCGCGACGATCCCCAGCGATGGTAATTACACCATTGAGCTGGGCGACGGCTTTGAGGGCTATGTCCGTCTGGTCATGAGCACCGCGACGGATTCCCCGTGGGTTGCGAACGGTCATGACAGCACCGGCTGGAAGACCAAGGAAATCTCGCTCAACGGTGTCAATTTCTGGATGTCCCGTTTCGGCGGCACATACGGCGACTTCAAGCTCGGCGGCATGTGGACGGTTTCCGGCGAGGACAGCTACATGGTCAGCGTCAACGGCGGCGACGCGGTCAAGATGACCAACGCCGAAGTCGTTGAACCGAGCGAAAGCTCCGAACCAAGCGAAAGCTCCGAACCGAGCGAAACCACTGAGCCGAGTGAACCCACCGAACCCACCGAACCGACCGAGCCCAAGCCCGACGAGCGTGACTATCTGCTCGGTAGCGTGCCGAAGCAGGAGACTGCGGAAGTCGGCAGCGCTTCCACGCTTGTCAAGATGGACGTGGATAAGGCGTTCTGGGGCACAGCCACGCAGTCGACGGTCAAGGCGGGCGACGGCATCAACATCATTGACAGCCAGAAGTCGGTCGTGATCGACAGCCCAATCGCCGAGGGCTACAGCAATAAGACTGCGCCGCTGTTCTGGATTGACGCGGGCAACGCGACATTCGACATGGCGACACAGGACGTGATGTTCTATATCGAGCTTCCCGCAAGCGCCGACGGCATCCGTTTCAGCAGCAGCTTCGCCTTTGACGGCGGCTACATGACGCCGAGTTCCTCGGGCATGCCTGTTGAATATCTGACAATTGACGGTACGGGCTGGGTTTCCGCTACGGTTTCCGCTGACGATAACCGTCAGCTTGATCTGCCCAAGGGCTTCAAGGGCTATATCCGCATTCAGATGAATCAGGCGACCGGCGGCTGGTGGAGCGGTCACGACGGCGACACAAGCTGGAAGACCTCCAAGTTCACCATGAAGGGCTTCAACTTCTACCTTTCTTCGTTTGGCGGTGAATACGGCGTTGCAAAAATCGGCGGTCTGTGGTTTGTCTCCAAGGAAGACTACCTCAAGATCAAGATCGGCGAGGCAGACGTCATGAACATGACCAAGCCCGGCAGCACAGAGCCGACTGAGCCGACCACCCCGACAACTCCGACGACTCCGACCGAGCCTACCGAGCCTACCGAGCCGACCGAACCGATTGAGCCGGGTGACCGCGATTATCTGATCGCGTCCCGTCCGTCCTACGAACAGGGCGAAATCGGCGGCGCGGCAACGCAGATCACCGTTTCGGAAGACCAGAAGTGGTGGGGCATTGAAACCAAGGCGACCACCAAGGCGACCGAAAACATCACGATCATCGACGACCAGAAGTCGGCGGTGCTCACGAGTACCATCCACGAGGGCTATGCCCACAGCCGGACCTCGCCGCTGTTCAGCATCACGACGAGCTGGCAGCAGTTCAACATGGCGACGCAGGATCTGATGTTCTACATCGAGCTTCCGACCAGCGGCAAGGGCAAGAGCAGCATCCGCATGGGCGGCATCGGCATGGACAACTGGAACAAGTGGCCCGCGGTCTATACGGGCGGCGTGGGCATGAAGTATTCCTACCTCGAACTGACGGGGACGGAGTGGGTCTCCGGTCAGGCGGACGGCAACAAGCAGCTCGACTTCCCGGACGGCTTCAAGGGCTATGTCCGCCTCCATGTCAACACCGCGAAGAACGCCATTGACGGCGGCTGGAGCATCGGCACTTATTCGATGATCTACTTCACGTTCAACGTCGGCTGCTTCGGCGGCGAATTCGGTGATGCGAAGTTCGGTGGTGTGTGGTTCGTCTCCAAGGAGAACTTCACCAAGATCAAGATCGGCAATGCCGAGGTCAAGAACATGACCAAGAGCATGAACGAGCGCGACTACCTGCTCGGCTCGATTCCGAACATGGAGACCGGCACCGTCGGCGCGAAGACCGACATCATCTCCATCGACGACAAGGGCTGGTGGGGCAAGACCAACGCAAGCGTGACCGTCGGCGAGCACATCGCTCCCATCGGCACGAACGCACAGAAGTCCACCGTCATCGCGAGCGACAAGATCGAGGGCTATCTCAACAGCGCCTCCGCTCCCGCGTTCAGCGTGAGCACCTCGTGGTCGAGCTTCGACATCGCAAATCAGGACCTCATGTTCTATATCGAGCTGCCCGCGACCGGCTTGGGCTATTCCTCCATCCGTATGAGCGGCATCACGATGAACTCTTGGGGCTTCTATCCCAGCGTGGTCGGCATGACCTACCAGTACCTCGAAGCAACCGGCAACAAGTGGGTTTCCGGCGTTGCCGACAGCAACAAGGAAATCAAGCTTCCCGACGGTTTCAAGGGCTACATCCGTCTGCTCATTAACACTGCGGGCAGCACCTTTATCCCCGAAAACAAGCCTGCGATTGCTGACTGGAAAACGGCTGTCCTCATGATGCAGGACTTCAGCTTCTTTGTCGGCGCATTCGGCGGCAAGTACGGCGAAGCGAAGCTCGGCGGTGTGTGGTTCATCTCCAAGGAGGACTACATCACCATCAGCGTCAGCGGCGGCGATGTGGAAAACCTGACGAGCTACAAGATCTTCAACGAAAACGCTCTGACGAAATTCCGTGAGCTGCTTGCAAGTCTCGGCGCGAAGGATCTGACCGCCGCGTCCACCATCGACGAGCTGAACACGCTCTATTCCTCGATGAGCGACGAATACAAGCAGAAGATCACGGCGGCTGAGCTGGCGAAGATCAAGGAATACGAAGATGCCCTGTCTGTCTACCGTCCGACGTTCCTCGGTATTGCGATGAAGAAGTCCGGCTCGAACCCGCAGGGTCTCAAGGTCGGCTTCAAGGTCAACGCAGACCGCATTGCCAAGGAGGGCTACAAGGTCGTCGCGAACGGCGCGGTCTTCATTGACAAGAGCATCTACGACGGCAGCTCCGTTATTGACACCAACACGATCGGCGCGATGGTCAAGACGGGCAGAACCGGTCCGGACGGCTACTGCGCGATGACCGACATCGAAGACATGGGCTACAGAGACACTTACCTCGTTCGCACCTACGTTGTTTATGAAAAGATCGGCGGCGACGGCGCGCAGTACACCGTCTGGAACAGCAACTACACGGATCGGTCGGGCAACACCGCACCGTACATGAGCTGCTACATCGGCGATGTGTCTTCGTACTTCTTCGTCCCGCTGATGAAGAAATGAAAGAGGTGACCGGCATGAAATTCAAACTCAAGAAACTTCTGACCGCCGCAGCCGCCGTGCTGCTGGTTGTCAGTATGCTGTGCGCCTGCAACAGCGAACAGGGCGTGACCAGCACGGAGGAGGAACTCAACGGTATGCAATCGGCAGATAAGCTCGGTCTGTCCCATGCGGACGACGACTCTGTCACCAATGGGGGCACCAATGCCCCCGTGGTGACCCTGACCGCAGGCGAAAAGCCCTACCGCAGCAACGGCAAATGGGTCAGCATCAAGGACGCCAACGAGGTCATCTATGATCTCAAGGTCACGAGCTTCAACGTCGGTCAGTGGTATCACGGCGTTTCGAACCTCGATATCTACGGCGCGCAGGAAAAGGTGCATCCCGGCATCCTGCCGGAGTTCGTCATCGGCGCGTACAATTCATGGATGAAGGCGTTCCCCGACTATGATTCCGACGTCATCTGCGCGCAGGAAATGTCCACGATCTTCATGATCGACAGCAAGAAAAATATCACCCTGACGGCAAAGGAAGTCCTCGACGACTACTTCAAGGAAGTCCATGAGTTCGTCGGCTCGACCAAGAGCGGCGCCATCCCCATGTATATGGGCATGCTCGTGCCGAACGCTTCGGAATACAGCCTGAAGAACATCACCACCGGCCATCTCTGCGAGGGCGACACGCGCTATCAGCGTGCCTACATGAAGGGCTACGTCACCGTCAACGGCCATGATATCGCCGTCTACTGCGTCCACTTGCAGCCGAACTCCTCCGGTCTGGGCGACGCAAGCATCCGCCGTCAGGCATATCTTGAGATCATCGAGATGGCGAGCAAGGAAGAATACGCCATCGTCATGGGCGACATGAACCCTGACACGGATATGGGCGAAGAATACGAGATCATGGTTAATGCCGGTTTCAACATGGCTAACTGCAGTGATTTTGGTGCGATGAACACCTATGAATACTCCACCAGTTGGGCCGGCGACAACATCTTCACGACCAACAATATCGAAATTGCCTATGCTGAGGTCGAAAAATCGATGGTCGGTGGTTCCGACCACTATCCGATCAGCGCCTACCTCGTCGTCAAGGACGAGCCGCACACCTGCGGCGGTGACTTCACCGCCGACAGCGAAAACTATATCGAAGGGTGGTATCAGCCGTGAGAACGTATATGACAAAATTCCTCTCCGCGCTGCTCCTCCTTGCCATGCTGATCTCCCTCGCGGCGGGCACAACTGTCTCCGCCGCGTCGGACGCCAACGTTGCCACGGTCTTTGAGGATTTCAGTCGCCTTGAGATCGGCGAAAAGGTCAAGAGCAAGTACGCCACCTGCGTCGAAGCCGAGGGCACACTGAACGCTTCGTGGGGTCTTGGCGCGCTCGGCGGCGTGAACAGTCTGCAATTCGGCTACACGTCCCTGCGCGGCTACCACACCATCGGCGGCGATCAGGGCTTCCAGGTCTATTTCAACGACCCGAAGCCCCTGAAGAACATGACCCACATCATGATCTATCTCAAGCTGCCCCTCTCCCGCGCCGACGACCTCGGCAACAACTGGGGCAAGAGCGGCTTTGCGCCGATGATGTATCTCGGCGAGGACACTTGGGTGCAGCTCAACGACAAGACGCCCGTTGAGTATCTGTCCGTCAACAGCAACGAGTGGAAGACCACCGAATCCATCGCGCTGTATGTTGACTTGCCCTCCGGCTTCGAGGGCTATGTGAAGATCCCGCTGTCCGGCTACAAGGGCGATAACCTCACTAAGAAGATTCAGGAATACAGCGCGGAATACATGATCTTCCAGTTCTCCTCG
This sequence comes from uncultured Oscillospiraceae bacterium, assembly GCA_964425295.1. Classification (GTDB taxonomy): domain Bacteria; phylum Bacillota; class Clostridia; order Oscillospirales; family Oscillospiraceae; genus JAZOXB01. Next base: position 17,830 of record CAYRMX010000001.1, read on the forward strand.
ATGGGCGCGCAGTGCGGCAATGCTTACATGAACGCTATCTACGGCGTCAGCTATAGCACCGACAGCACGATGGCCTGTCTCAACGGCGACTACACCCCGCGCTACCTGCTCAACGGCGGCACTTACGGCGAGGGCTCGGCAGACAACCTCATGGAAAAGGCGATGACCGCCGAAGTGCTTCAGGACTGGTCGGGCTACTATGCCGGCTATGACCTGCTGGCAAACGGCATGGCCTCCACGAATAACAAGACCGACGTCAACTATACCCTCGTTGACAGCATCATCGGCGGCCCGTTCGACACCCCGACGGTCAAGATCTCCTCGAAGACCCTCGGCGGCTTCCACGACTCCGACCCGATGTATAACTTCAACTACAGAGCCTACAGCGACATCAGTGAGATGAAGGCACTGCTGTTCTACATCAAGTGCGCCGCACCGCATCCGCAGAAGCCGTCGTGCTCGTCCATTCGCTTCAACATTCGCTCGACCAACGACGCGAACGAGGAAAAATGGACGCTCCTCGGCAACAGCTCCATCATCGCGATGGAAAACGGCACCGGCACGTGGAAGAGCTATGCCTCCCACGGTGACGGAAACGGCATCGTCGATCTGCCCGTCAACTTCGAGGGCTGGGTCATGGTCAACATCGAGGACATGCTGACCAACCCCATCTGGGATAACCTCGACGGCAGAGTCGGCATCTCCACGACCATCCAGTTCCAGGCGGTCGGCGGCGAGGCAGGGGACTGCTTCTTCGGCCCGATCTACATGATCACTAACATGGAGGGCAAGAACAAGAAGCTCATTACCCTCGACGGCTGCGATGTTCTCAGCCTTGCAACGAATTCGTGGGCAACGCAGAACGACCTGCTCAACATCGGCCCGGTCGTCGGCAAGAACTATGACACGTTCCCGCTGAGCACAGTCGAGGAGTATCCTACCGTCCGCAACGTGACCGCTTCCTCTGCCATCCTCGAATGGCAGCCGGTCGAAAAGGCGAGCGAATATCGCGTCGACGTTTACTGCGACAGCACGGAAAATGAGCGCTTCTGCTACCTTTCCACGCACTCGCTGCTCACGGATGAATGCGCCCTCAAGCTCTCTGACCTCGAAAAGGGCATGAACTACTATTTCGTCGTCAACGCGATCGACGAAGCCGGTTCGGAACTCGCCGTCTTCAACAGCCAGTGTTTCACCACGCCCGCCGATCAGACGGACTATTCCGAGGAGACGATCACCCACACCTCCAAGGTTACGCTCGAAACGCCCGTGGTTGAGAAAGAATCCGTCCCCGTGGCGATCATCATTGCGGCTTCGGCACTCGTCGTGCTCGTCGTTGCGCTGGTGTGCGTCATTCTTGTGATCAAAAAACGGAAAGTGGGGGTAGAGAAATGAAAAAATTAACCGCACTGATTGTTGCCGTTGCCTGTGTGCTGTGCCTCTGTGCCTGCACACAGGAGCAGCCCCAGCAGGCGCAGGGCAAGCAGGTCGACGAGCACATCGAGCTTTCACCGCTGCCCGCTGCGCAGTCGTACATGCTCAACTATAACCCCGATCGCGCATGGCGCGGCGAGGCATACGTCAACGTCGGCAACTCCATGATGGACGGACACACCCCGCAGGAAGACCCCACGGTCAATATCCGCCGCTTTGTGGAAAAGTATGCGCCGTATGCCCCGCAGCTCTGCCAGACCTATTTCTACCTGTCCGCATACAAGAACAAGGCTGAGATCGATCAGGAGGGACTTGACCGCATCCAGCAGTGCTTCGACTGCGCAAGAGAGCTTGGCATCAAGCTCAACGTCCGCTTTACTTATCAGTACGGCATGGGCGGCGCGGGCGAATCCACCGACGACATCATGCTCGGTCATATGGAGCAGCTTGCTCCGCTGGTCGAACAGAACAAGGACGTCATCCACGTCGTCGAGGCCGGCTTCATCGGCTCTTGGGGTGAGTGGCACTCCAGCAAGGAATTCCACAACGAGACGGCGATCCTCCGCGGCGTTCTTGCAATGACGCCGGAAGACATCTATGTTCAGGTGCGTCTGCCCGAATACAAGACCCTCATTCTCCCGACCGAGCCGGAATATGCGCGCATCGGCTTCCATGATGACGCCTTCTTCGGCTATCGCTACTGCGCCAACTCCGACGATCTGAACCCCGGTACGGATTCGTGGAACCAGATCGTCAAAGAATCTGCCTACGTTCCCGTCGGCGGCGAGACCTTCTGGGGCTATGAAAGCAACGAAAAGGTCAACGGCTACGACGCGATCAAGCAGTTCAGCGCATTCCGTCAGAATTCGTTCAGCATTTTCCACATGTTCATCGAAGACGGCGTAGGTCAGGGCTATGAGATCGAAAAATGGCAGTCCTTGCCGATCACTGCCGAGTGGCTGGAAAGCAACGGTATCCTCTATTCTCCGAACTGGTTCGGTGAGGACGGGAAGACCGAGCGCACCGTATTCGACTTCGTCAGTGACTACCTCGGCTACCGCCTTGAGGGTCAGCGCGCGAATGTCTCCGGCGAGATCAAGCCCAACGGTCTGCTGAAAGCCGATTTCACGCTCATTAATTACGGCTTCTCCGCCGCGTTCAACATGAACAGCGGATTTGCGGTGCTCGATTCCGAGGGCAACCTCGTTTCCAGCTTCCCCGCGGGCGATCCGGAGACGTGGAACAGCCGCGACCCGGAGAATTACGCCGACGCTTCTCCGATCGAGTACACCGTCAGCTCCGACATTCTTCTGCCCGAGGCGGCCGGTGAGTATCAACTCGCGTTCTATCTTCAGAACAGTGCCGGAACGGGCGCCCGCCTGAATAACGACCTGACGTATTCCAACGGCTATTCCGTATTTTATACCTTTACCATTGAGGAGTAATTGAAACATGAAAAAGATCCTTTGCCTTTTGCTTGCACTGCTGATGGTCTTCACCCTCTTTGCGTGCAGCAGCACCAAAGAGCCGACCGGTGACAACACCGACTCCACCGCCGATACCCCCGACGTGACGGAAGATACGCCGTTCACCGGACTGGAAATGGAGTGGACGGAGCAGGACGAGATGTTCAAGTCCATCGCCGGCACGACCATCACCAAGATCGGCAACCCCGCCGACCTCGACGAGTGGTCGCTGCAGGTTCATCAGGAGTTCATGGAGCGTTATGACGTCAAGATCAACTGGCTCAACATGACCTATGATGAGTACACCTCCAAGCTCCCGCAGCTCGTTGCCACCGGCAACGCCCCCGACACCGCCGTTATGACCGATGCCACCTCCCTGGCTTTCATGTATCAGGGCCTGTGCGCTCCGATCGACGAATACCTCGATCTCGACGATCCTTACTGGGATCATGATGTACTCGAAGCTTACAAGATGGACGGTCACTACTATGCCGTCAACACCAATGAAGTTGAGACGTTCTTCGTCTACTACAACCGCACCCTCTTTGAAGAGCTGGCGCTCGACGATCCGTATGAGCTGTACATGAACGGCGAGTGGACGTATGACAAGCTGCGTGAGATCGCACAGAAGGCTACGATCTACGAAGACGACAACACCACCGTCAAGACCTACGGCATCGGCACGCATGCCCGCGAAGTCTTCGTCCTTGCCAACGGCGGCAAGTTCATCGACTACGATGAGGCAAACAACACTTACGTTTCCACCCTCAAGGACAAGGCGACGATCACCGGTCTGAACTTCCTGCGCGACCTGATCGCCGACGGTTCGATGAACCCCTCTATTCAGGGCTTCACTGAATTCCCCGGCCGCAAGATCGCCATGTTTGTCGAGCGCCCGATGAACGCCATCGGCAACTATGACCTGCTCAACACGATGGAAGACGAGATCGGCATCGTTCCGTTCCCGCAGGGTCCGGACACCGACGTGACCTATGCGCCGAGCATCTTTGTCACCAACTTCGTCCCCACCAACTGCAAGAACCCGCTTGGCGGCATGGCTTGGAACTACTTCTGGGCACGCCGTCTGGCTGAGGGCGCTGAGGAGCGCGACGAAGCATGGGTCTACCGCAACAGCAAGATGATGAACGAAGAACACGAATCCATCATCAACGACTATCTGGCGGGCGCAACGAAGCTCTCGTCCAAGATGGACTCCCTCGTCGGCTGGTCGACCAACTACCGCGAGACTTTCTGGGCTGACCTGATCTGGCAGCAGAAGTCTGCGGAAGAAGTCGCCGCGGCGATGGAAAACGTGCTGAATAACGCACTGAAAGACACTGTGGGCTAAGCCCAAAACTCGCATTTCATTCGGAAAGGGATGGTTCTCTCGTGAAAAAGCGCAATTTACTGCGTAAGAGAAATCGTTACGGGTATCTCTTTATTCTGCCGTGGCTGATCGGCATCGTCTTCTTCTTTGCACAGACGATCGTAAACCTGCTTCGGTATTCCTTCTGCGATCTTGAGATCGTCGCGGGGTCGGGCTATGTTTACGCGCCGCTGGAAAACGGCTTTGCCACGCACTATATTGACGCTTTCACGAGAGACGTCCAGTTTCCGCAGCTTTTGGTCAGTTCTCTGACCGACCTGCTGTATCGCATTCCCATCATTCTGGTCTTCAGTCTGGTGGTTGCGATGATTTTGAATCAGAACTTTAAGGGCAGGGGAGTGATGCGCTCCGTGTTCTTCGTTCCCCTGCTCATTTCCTCCGGCGTCATTGCCTCCATCATCAAGACGAGCCTGACCAGCACGGTCATGAGCGCAGATGCGTCGGACAACATCTTTAATGCGGCGCTGCTGACCAACATGCTCTATGAGTTCGGTCTTCCGGATAACTTGGTCAGCACGGTCGGCTCGCTCGTCTCCAACGTGACTGACCTTGTCTGGCAGAGCAGCGTACAGATCATTGTCTTCATCATGGGACTGATGACCATTCCGACTTCGCATTATGAAGTCGCGCACGTCGAGGGCGCGACCGCATGGGAAACGTTCTGGTATGTGACTTTCCCGGCAGTCTTCCCCTATATTTTCGTCAATTTGATCTATACCGTCATTGACCACTTCGTCAGCTATGACAATGCGGTCATGAAGTACATCATGGACGCGGCGTACAAGGATTACCGCTATTCCTACGCTGCGGCGATGTGCTGGATCTATTTTATCGTAATTGTCGCCGCGCTGGGCGCACTGGCGTGGGCTGTGTCGCTTCTTTCCCCGACGCGGGACAAGAAGGTCAAGCATTGAGGTGAAAAAGCATGAGTAAGCACAAACAGAATGTCCGCAGCATTGCGGTCTCTCCGATTTATTATCTCGGAAAAGTCATTTGGAGCATCGTGCGCTTTTTCTTCCTCCTCGGAATGACCTTTATCATTCTCTATCCCGTCATGTATATGCTGAGTATGGCGTTCCGCGACTCGATCGATATGTACGATTCGTCGATCGTCTGGATTCCGCGCCATTTTACACTGGATAATTTCAAGCTCCTGTTTTCGGAGATGGAATTCATTCCGGCACTGAAAAATTCCGCAATTATTACGGTAGTTTGTACGGTTTTGCAGACGATCGTCTGCGCCATGACAGGCTACGGTTTCGCCATGTATAAATTCAAGGGGCATAAGCTTCTGCTGGGTATCGCGATCTTTACGATCATTGTCCCGCCCCAGATGGTCAACCTGCCGAACTATCTGCTGTTCAGCGATTTCGACATTTTCGGCATTCTCCATGCCATTACCGGCGCCGAGCGCACGTTCAGCATGCTCGACCGGTTCTATACGGTCTTCATCCTCGCGGCGCTTGGGCAGGGAATCCGTTCGGGTCTGTTCATCCTGATCTTCTACGCCTATTTCAAGGGCGTTCCGAAGGAATTGCAGGAGGCCGCCATGCTCGACGGCTGCGGTGAGGGCAAGCTGTTCACCAAAATCATGCTCCGCAACGCCGGCGGCCCGCTGGTCACGACAATTCTGTTTTCCGCTGTCTGGTACTGGAACGATTATTACACCATGACCACGTTCTTCACCAACATCCGCACCGTCTCCGTCAAGCTTTCCGGTCTGAGCACCTCACTGACGTCCGTTTTCGGCACGGAGGCTTACAACCCCTATAAGATTCTTACCATCCAGCAGGCGGCGTGTATTATCGTGCTCGTGCCGGCGCTGCTGCTGTTCGTTGCGCTGCAAAAGAGATTCACCCGCAGTGTTCTGACCTCTGGTCTGGTCGGTTAGGAGGAACGCCATGCAACACATTCCATTCAAACGGCTTCTTTCCGCCGCGCTTTCCGTTGTGCTGCTGTTCGGGCTGTCCGCTTCGGCTGTGCCCGTCAGAGCGGTCGAGCCGAGCAGAACGCCGATCTTGCTCACGGAGAGCCGCACGGGACAAACGATCGAATTTTTCGAGGAAGACACGGTTGCGCTGACAGAGGGCGAGAGCCACAGTCTTACCCTCACGGTGGCAGAGCGCGGCGAATACCGCCTTTCCGTCTGCTACCGCGCCCTGCCCGGGCGGCAGGTCAACCCGGAAGCGTCCTTTACGCTGACGGGCGAGGGTGTTTCTCTCAAGCAGTCGGCAAAATTTGCCAGAAGATGGCTCGACCTGCGCATGGGTGACCGTTTCGAAAAAGATTCCGGCGGCAACGAAGTTCTGCCGAAGAGCTTTGAGGAATCCGTCTGGCAGCAGGCGGTCTACGGGCTGTCCGGCGAGCAGGGCAGTGCGGCGGTCGCGCTGGAAGCAGGGGAGTATACCCTGACGATCACCATGTCGGCGGAATCCGTCGAGCTGGGCGATATCCGCCTGCTGTCCGACACCGTGCAGAGCTATGAGACTTATCTTGCCTCTGCCGGAAGTGAGGATAGCTCGAATGCCGAGCCCATCCGTCTGGAAACGGAACTGATCTCCGCCAAGTCCGATTCCTCCATCATCGCGACCTATGACCGTTCTTCGCCCACCATCAGCCCGAACTATCCCGACGTCATTGCCCTGAACATCGTCGGCGGTGGCTCGTATGCCGAGCAGGGACAGTGGATCGAGTGGCAGTTCGACGTTGCGCAGGGCGGGTTTTATACCGTCGATGTCCGCTATCAGCAGGACAGCCTGCGTGAGCTTGGCGTCGGGCGTAAGATCTACCTCGACGGCACGATCCCTTTTGCCGAATTTGAAAACTATCTGTTCCCGTATGGAAACAGCTATGAAACGATGACGTTGGCAGACAGCGAGGGCGCGCCTTACCGCCTCTACCTGACGCAGGGCACGCACACCCTCCGCATGGAAGTCAGCCAGACCCATCTTGAGCACGCCATCATCCAACTGCGTACCTATATTGAGGAATGCAACTCGATGTACCGCCGCATCATCAGCATCACCGGCGCAAACCCCGATATTTATCGCGACTACTATCTCGACAAGGAACTTCCGGAGCTGATGCCGTTCCTCGACGATTCCCTGACCCGCCTGACGGCGTTGGCGGAGGAGATCGAGCAGTGCTCCGAGGATGGCGAGGGCAGCGAAACGTCCGTCATCTATGAGACGATCCGCACGATGGAAAACTTCATCGACAAGCCCTATAAGATCCCCGCAACACTGAGCGAGTTCAAAAACCGCATCGACGCGCTTGCCGACCTCATCTTGACGCTAGAGACGCAGGCGCTCACGCTGGATTACATCACCTTTGCTCCGGCAACGGACGTTCCGCCGGAGGAGGAAGGCTTCTTCGCCCGCATCTGGTCGGCGATCAAGAGCTTCTTCAGATATATCGCGTTCCGCTTTGAGGCGTTCATCGACTCGTTCTCCGGCGACGAAAAGACGACGTCCGGCGACGGCGAGCGCACGATCCGCGTCTGGATCAATATGGGCGATATCCTCGTCAGCGGCTCTGCGTCGGGCCGTGACCAGATGCAGATCATCCGCCAGCTTGCCGATGACAGCTTCACCGGCGAGCACAACATTTCGGTCGAATTCTCGCTGGTCAGCGCGGGCGACACTCTTTCGCAGGCGATCCTTGCCGGAAAAGGTCCCGATGTGGCACTGTTTGTCGGCGAGCAGACCGTGGTCAACCTCGGCATCCGCGGCGTCCTTGCGGACATGACACAGATGGACGGATATGACGACCTTGCATCGCAGGTCTATCCCTCGGCGCTCGTGCCGTTCGCGTTTGACGGCGGCGTTTACGCCATGCCGGAGACGCAGACGTTCAACATGATGTTCGTCCGCGACGACATTTTCGAAGAACTGGGGCTGGAAGTCCCGAACACTTGGGACGAATTCTACGCCGTGCAGAAAAAGCTCGCGGAGAAAAAGCTGGAGATCGGCATTCCCGAGGGACAGGGCATCTTTGAGATGCTGCTCATGCAGCGCGGCGGCTCAATCTATAACGAGGACTGCACCGCCAGCGGACTGAAGTCGCAGGAATCCGTCGAGGCGTTTACCCAGTGGACCGACCTTTATCTGAAGCATTCGCTGCCACTCTCGTTCAGCTTTGTCAACCGCTTCCGCACGGGCGAAATGCCGATGGGCATTATGACCTACACGACGTACAACCAGCTCTGCGTGGCAGCACCGGAGATCAAGGGACAGTGGTCGATGTACCCCGTGCCCGCGACCGTTCGCGAAGACGGCACACTCGACCGCACGCAGAGCAGCACGAACACCGGCTGCATCGTCATGAGCGGCTCGGAGGAGCTGGACGCGGCATATGAATTCGTGCAATGGTGGATCGACAGTGAGACGCAGACGGAGTTCGGTCGTCAGGTCGAGTCCGTTCTGGGCAAGTCCGCCCGTTACAACACCGCAAACGCGGTGACCTTTGAAGAACTGAACTGGACGAACAGCGAGCTGGAGACGCTGCGCGATGCGCGCGAGGATGTCTCCGACGTCCCCCAGACGATGGTCACCTACTATGTTTCCCGCTGCGTTACCAACGCTTTCCGGCGCGTGGTCTACAGCTATGAGAAGCCGCGCGATGTCATTTACCGCTACAGTGACGATCTGGATTTGGAATTTGAGCGCAAGCGCGAAGTCATGGAGGGTTATGAGGAATGAAAAAAGATAGAAGACTGAAACGCGGCAAGCCGAATTTCTTCTCTAAATACGGAGCGACCTGCTGCTTCCTCCTGCCGTGGCTCGTACTGTTCCTGCTGTTCGTGGTCATTCCCATCCTCTGCGCAGTCGTTTTGAGCTTCACGGACTTTGACATGGTGCGTTCGCCCAATTTCGTGGGCCTGCGCAACTATCTCTCGCTCCTGCTCGACGACGAAACGATGACCAAGGCACTGAGCAACACGCTGTTTTATGCCATCATCACCGGCCCTGCCGGCTACATCATCTCCTTTGTGGTCGCGTGGCTCATCAATGAAGTGCCGGGTAAGTTCTGGCGGTCGCTTCTGACCTTCGTGTTCTATTCTCCGGCGCTCGCGGGCAGTGCTTACATGCTCTGGAACTTCATTTTCAGCGGTGACTCTTATGGCCTGCTCAACAGCGTGCTCGTCAATCTCGGCATTTTGTCAAAGCCCGTGCAATGGCTGACCGACCCGGAATACAACTCCATCGTCGTCGTGGTCGTCATCCTCTGGTCGAGCATGGGCGTGGGATTTCTCTCCTTTGTGGCGGGCTTCAAGCAGCTCAATTTCGACCTGTTCGAAGCGGGCGCAATCGACGGCGTGACGAACCGCTGGCAGGAGCTGTGGTACATCACTCTGCCGCAGATGGTTCCGCAGCTCAAGATCGGCGCGGTCCTCGCCATCTCGAACGCTTTTGCCGTCGGCGGTGTGAATGCAGCTCTGACGGGAAATCCGAGTACGGATTACTCCACGCATACAATCCTGCTGCACCTGACGGACTACGGCTACGGCAAGTATGAAATGGGCTATGCCTCTGCCATTGCCGTGGTGCTGTTCGTGATGATGGTCGGCTCGTGGCTGCTGATTCACTTCGTCCTCAACCGCTTCTCCTCAGACTAAGGGAGGGAATCCTATGGTAAAACACAGATATCTGCGTGTCCGCCAAACGCGCCGTGTGTCGCGCTCGGCTGCCGGCAATGCGGCCGTCATCATTTTCCTGCTGCTTTTCGGCACGTTCATGGTGCTGCCGCTGTATTACATGGTGGTCAGCGCTTTGAAGCCGACCAGTGAGCTGTTCTATTTCCCACCGAAGTTTTACGTCATCAAGCCGACGCTGCAAAACTTCGTCCAGCTCATCAAGCTGCAATCGCAGTCCGACGTTCCGTTCGAGCGCTACCTGTTCAACAGTGTGTTTGTTACGGTTGTCTCCACGGTCGGTTACGTCATTGTCGCTTCAATGGCGGCGTATGCGCTCTCCAAGCACAAGTTCCCGCTCAAGGGGACGATCAGCCAGGGCGTAGTCTTCGCCATCCTGTTCCGCCCGGAGGTCACGTCCGTCCCGCTGTATATCATTATGGTCAAGCTGGGCATGGTCGATAACTATTGGTCGCTCATTCTTCCGGCAATGGCAAGCTCGTTCGGCGTTTTCCTGCTGCAACAGTTCCTCGACAACGTTCCCAACGAAATGATCGAGGCAGCGCGGCTGGATGGCGCGAGTGAATTTGCGATTTACCGCAAGCTCATTATGCCGATGCTCAAGCCGGCGTGGATGACGGTCGTGATCTTCACGTTCATCTCCATCTGGAACACGACGGCAATCCAGTTCATCTACAGTGAGAGCATGAAGATGCTGCCCTCGATGCTATCGTCTCTGAGCACGGCGGGCATTTCCAGAACCGGTGTTGCCGCAGCGGTCGGCGTGCTGATGATGTTCCCGTCCGTTGTGATCTTCCTGCTCAGCCAAAGCTCTATCGTGGAAACGATGGCACATTCGGGATTGAAGGGGTAAATAAGGTGAAAACAAGACTGCTATCGATCCTGCTTTTGAGCGTGCTCGTCGTGTCGATGCTCGCAATTCCCGCGAGCGCGGCAGACGGCGGCACGAGAAACTATGTTTATAACGAATACGGCGAGGCGGTCAGTGCGCCGAATGCCTACCTGTGCAGCAAGGTTCTGCGCGGGCGCGACCTCGGCGTGGGCGATTTTTCCAAGATCGCCGACATCTATGTGAACGGAAACGTCTACCTTTCCGACACCGGCAACAACCGCATCGTCATTCTGAATGCGAACTATGAATTGGTGAGGGTGCTGACGGAGGTGGTCGAGAACGGTGCTGCGACGGCGTTGAACAGCCCCTCGTCCGTCTTCCTCGCCGATGATCTGCTGTATATCTGCGACACGGGCAACAGCCGCGTGATTGCGATCGACCAAAACGATCGGGTCGTCAAGTGCTTCTATAAGCCGGATTCCGACCTGCTGACCGAGGACTTTTCGTTCAAGCCCTCGAAGGTCGTGGTGAACAGCGCCGGTTCGGTCTATATTGCGGCGAGCGGCGTCTATCAGGGCTTGCTGCACTATGAGGGCGACGGCAGCTTCATCGAATTTTTCGGTGCGAACAAGGTTGAAGTGACTGCCGAGGTCGTAATCAAGAGCATGTGGATGAATATTTTCTCCGACGAGCAGCGCGAATCGCTCGTGCGAACCGTACCGACCGAATACGCGGGGATCTTCATCGACGGCGAGGACATGATCTATACCACTACCGTTACGGCGACAACCTCGCAGGTCAAGCGCCTGAATGCGTCGGGCGAGAACATCCTGATGTATCCCGGCTCGTCGGGCAGCCTGCTGCAAAAGGGCTATGACCGCAACAACTTCGGCGACCAGATCGTCGAAGCGACGCGCGGCACGGTCAATCGCAGCCAGATCATGGATGTGGTGGTCGATGAGGACAACGTCATTGCAACGCTGGACTCCAAGCGCGGGCGCGTGCTCCTGTTTGACAGCGAGCAGAACATGCTCGGCATCTTCGGCGGCAGCGGGACGCAGGACGGCTGCTTCACCGCCGTTTCTGCGCTGGGAAAGAACGGAACGGATTACCTCGTTGCCGACTCCACACGCAATTCGGTCACGATCTTCTCCGAAACGGAGTATATGCAGAATATCCGCTGCGCGCTGCGCGCTTATGAGCGCGGCGACTATGCCGAAAGCCGGGAATATTGGCAGAAAGTGCTCGATTCCTGCGCCGGGCTTTCCGTTGCGGCAAAGGGCGTCGGACGTGCGCTGCTGCTCGAGGGCGATTTTGAGTCCGCTATGCGCTACCTCAAAATGGGCGACGACCGATACTATTATTCGATGGCGCTGACCCGTTATCGTCGGGAATTTCTCCGTGAAAACAGTCTTTGGCTCGTCCCGACCGTGATCGTCGCGATCGTGCTGGTCTGCTACGGTCTGCGCCGGCTCTATCTGGCGATCCTGAAATCCGGAAAGGGGAGAAAGAACAAATGACAAATTTCAGCCGTTTCTTCCGCGGCGTTTATATCCGTTTCCGGCAGATCGATTGGGCGAGCTATCGCTGGTCAAATCTCGACAAGACAAAGCTGCTCGTACCCCTGCGCTTCATGGCGCACCCGATTGACATGTTCAACGACATCAAATATGAAAAGCGCGGCTCGGTCGGCATTGCGAACGTGCTGCTGGCGCTGTATTTTGTTGAGGAGATCATCAACTATTTCACGGTCGCTTACCTTTACAGTAACAACGAAGCGCAGAGCTTCAGCGTCTGGCCCATCCTGCTGCGGACGGTTATCATCGTGCTGCTGTGGTGTGTGACCAACTGGGCAATGAGCACCTTGCAGGACGGCAAGGGCAATTTCAAGGAGATCTACCTTGCAACATGCTATTCTCTCACGCCGATCGTCATTTGCTCCGTCCCGCTGACGCTTATCACCAACTTCATGACACTTTCCGAGTCGATGTTCTATACGGCGATCTCCTCGGCGCTGAACATCTGGGCGCTGATCCTCATCTTCCTCGGCACAATGGTTGTTCACCAGTTCACGGTGCGCAAAACGATCGGCTCGGTCATTCTTTCCGTGGCAATGATCATTATTATTGCGTTCCTTGTGCTGCTGGCATTCTCCATCTCGCAGCAGATGGTCACCTTTGTCAATACCATCATCACGGAACTGCTCAGGAGGTGACGTCCGTGCGCAAGAAAATCATCACATTGCTGCTTGTGTGCTGTGCGCTGCTGTCGGCATGCTCGGCGTCGCCGAAGCAGATGCCGCAGACGCAGGGTGCGCCGCGCCCGGAGGCTTCCGGCAGCGCGCTTTATACGCTTTCCTTTGACCGCGCAAGCTGCACGGTGTCCGTTCTGGACAAAGCGGGAAACGTGGTGCTTTCCACGAACCCCATTGACCCGGAAGAGGACGAATTTACTGCTCCGGCGACGCTCAACAACCTGCGCTCGCAGCTCATTGTCAGCTATTATAACGACCTGAACGTCGACACGACCGTCGGCAGTTATCTGTCGAGCGTGAAGCGCGAGACATTTACCGTAACGGAAAAAAGTGCGAACCACATCCGTGTGGACTACGATTTTTCCCGTAAGGATGAGCAATTCATCATCCCGGTGGAATACCGGCTGGAAAATGACTGCTTCCGGGTGCGTATTCTGACCGACGAGATCAACGAATACGGCAACAAAAAGATCAGCCGCATTTCGCTCATGCCGTATCTTCTCCGCGGCTCGTGCGAGGAGGAGGGGTATCTGCTTCTGCCGGACGGCTCAGGCGCGACGGTGGAGTTTTCAAGCATTCGCCCGAATGCGGCGACGTATTCCGCGCAGATCTACGGGCAAAACCCTGCCGACGCCCTCTACTACCTTGAGGGCAGCGCAAAGACGGCGATGCTTCCCGTCTTCGGTGCGGATTACGGCGATCACAGTATTCTGGCGCGCGTCGATTCCAATGCGGCGGCGGGCTGGATCAATGCCCGTGCCGCCGGTTCGCAGTCGAGTTACGCCAATGCCTATGCCTGCTTTGATTACCGTGTATTTGATACCGTGTCTATTACGGGCAGCGACTGGCAGCATAAGGATTATGTGGCGGTATCGGAACTGGTCGAAAAGGAAGATTTCTCCGTTTCCTATTACCTCATTTCCGAGGGTGGCTTGAACGCACTGGCGAACAAGGCGCGGGAGACGGCGGAGGAAAAATGGCAGACGCCGACCGAGGTGCTGACCGCTGTCCTCTATGCCTACGGCGCAACAACTCAGCGCACGGCGTTCCTCGGCATTCCCTATACCGAAACGCTGACTGCGACGGACTTTTCCGACCTTTCCGCAATGCTTGACGCGCTTTCCGGCGAAAACACCCGAATCGCCGTGCTTTTGCAGGATTTTGACAAGGATTCCCTGAACGAGGACTACCCCGACGGCATCCGTTGGAGCAGTGCTTCGGGAGGAAAGAGCGCGTTTTCCGACCTGCGCGCGACGCATGAGAACACGGCGTTTTACTGCGTGCAGAACATGCTCTATGAAAACTGCACGTCGCTCATCTGGGCGAACCAGCACCGCTTTGCGCGGATGGTCAGCCGCGAGAATTTGGCGCGCTATACCTATTCTCCCGTGACCTATGCGCACGAAAAGTCGGATGACTATGCCCTCGAACTGTCCTACCTGATGGAGCAGACGGAGAACGCGCTGGAGGAAGCTGCGGACAGCGGCTGCGGCGTCGCGCTGCGCTATTTCGGCACGGAGCTTTACGGCGATTACCGTGACAGCGAGGGGACAACGCGCCAGACCTATTTGCGTGCGCTGGAGCTTCTGCTTTCGACCTATGCCGCGCAATCCCTTGCGGTCGACGGCGGCAATGAATACACCCTCGGCAATGCCGACCTGAACTACAACATTCCCGTTTCTTCTTCTGCCTATGCGCTGGAAACCGCCTCCGTTCCGTTCCTGCAAATGGTCTATCACGGCGGCGCGACGCTTGTCTCCACGGCGCTGAACATGACCGACGATCCCGAACGCGAACTTCTGCGTTGCATTGCAAGCGGCACGATTCCGTGCTATTCCGTCACGCAGATACCCAACGAGGAGCTGCGCCGCAGCGGTTATAAAGACCTCTTCGGCACGGGCTTTGACCTCCAAAAGGAGCGCATTTCCGAGGTGCTGGAGGCGACGGAGGCGTATTATCAGGCGATTTTCAACCAAAAAATCGTTTCCTATGTCTGCGAAAACGGCGTGAGCGTGACGACCTATGAAAACGGCGTCCGCGCGGTCGTCAACGAAACCGAAAGCCCTGTCCGCTATGAAGACCGGCAGATCGAAGCCCTGGATTTCTTGATTCTTTTCTGATTTGACTTTGGAGGAACAACTATGACTGTTGCAAAAATCAATGACCGAAACGGCGCGCCGTCCCTGTCCATAAACGGCGAAGAATTTTCCCTGATGGCGATGACCACGCGCATTGCGGATGATGATTACCTGCGTTCGCTGCGCGAGGCAGGAGTTCGGATATTCTTTGTTTTCGCAAACACCGACTGGCTGCGCCCCGGCAAGACCATCGAGGAAGCAAAAAGCTGGAACGAGATGAGCGGATTTCAGGCGTTCCGCGCGGAGGCAGAGCGTCTGCTGCGCGTCGTGCCCGATGCCTACATCATCGTCCGCATCGGCATGCACCCGCCTGTGAGCTGGATGGAAAGCCACCCGGACGACCTGCTGCGCTATAGCAACGGCGAGACGATTCCGTGCGTCATCAACTCCGAGGTGCATTATGACAAAGTGCCCGGCTGCTACTCCCTCAGCTCCGAGGCGTGGCGCAAGGACGGCACGGAAGCGCTCAGACAGTTCTGCGACGAGGTGGAAGCCAGCAGCTTTGCCGACCGGGTGATCGGCTACTTCCTCGGCGCGGGCGGCACTTCGGAATGGTATTATGTCAACCAAATCTCCGAAGCCGGACGCAATATGTACGCCGATATCTCTCCGGCGTTCCGCAAGGAATACGGCCGTCTGTTGCGTGAAAAGTACGGCACGGAGGAAGAACTTCGCAAGGCGTGGGGCAGGGAGGACGCAAGCTTTGACGCACCGATCATCCCCGACCTGCACGAGCGGGAGTACATGGACATCGACAAAAAGATCATCCATTCGCTCGTATCCTTTGAGTATGCCGACCGTTGGGATGACGGCATCCACTATAACAATGCCGAGCCGACGCGCAAGGGCGTGTTCCTGAATGTGAACGGCTACCGCTACGTTTATGACTTCTTCCGTGCGTGGCACGATGGCACGGCAAGCACGATCATCCACTTTGCCGAGTATCTCAAATCCCGCTGCCCGAACATTCTCGTCGGTTCGTTCTACGGCTCGCTTGCCTGCACCAACTATTTCGGTGGCAGTACCGCCACCGGCACGCGCCGCATTCTCAATTCCGGCGTCGTCGATTTCCTCGCTGCGCCCGGCGTTTACAACAACCGCTGGCCGGGCGGCTATATTGCCCAACGCGAGGTGCAGGACTCTTTCCGTCTGCGCAACATGCTCTATCTCTCCGAGGAAGACAGCCGCACCCACCTCGACTGCGATTATTACCGCGATTCCAATTATCTGTTCAACATTCAGGACACTCTGAACACGCTCAAGCGCGATTTCGCCCGCAACCTCTGCGAAAACACATTTGCATGGTGGTTTGACCAACATCAAAACGGCGGGCGCTATAAGCATGAGGACATTTATGCCATGATGCGTGTGCAGCAGCGCATGGCGCTTGCGGCGGCGAAGCACGGCGAGGTCAAGAAGAACGAGATTGCCATTATTTTTGACGAAGACAGCGTCCACCTCGTCTCAAAGGGGACGAACGCCACGATGCTTGATTACTACCGCACCTCCGATCTCGCCCGTATCGGCGCGCCGGTGGACTATTACTACCACGACGATATGAGCGACGACCGCATGCCGGATTACAAGCTTTATCTCATGCTCAACACCTTCAGCCTGACCGACGCCGAGCGCGAAGCCATCCGCAAAAAGGCGGCAAAGAACCATGCGACCGTCGTCTGGATGTATGCCCCCGGCTTCGTGAACTTCGACCGCGATGTGCCGATGGATAACGCCAACATTGAGGACATCACCGGCATGAAAGTCGAGCGGATCGATGAAACGCATTCCGTCAAGTTCCGCCTCACCGCGCCCGACCATCCCGCCCTGCGCCACGCCGTTCCTGACCGTTACTATGGCTGGATCGACCGCGACGTCAGCAGCACAATCTGGGTCGGCAGTGTGCTGGACGTTCCGTTCCAGAACCCCTGCTTCACCATTCAGGAGAGCGAGGACGTGACCATCCTCGGGCGTTACAGCGTTGACAACAAGCCGGCGCTGGCGCTCAAGGACAACGGCGAATTCGTCAGCGTTTACTGCACGGCGCAGATCCTGCGCGCAGAGCTTCTGACCTCGCTTGCCGAGTACGCCGGCTGCCATATCTACGGCTATGAAGACGACTGCATCTACGCAAACGAAAACTATGTCAATATCCACGCCCAGTACACGGGCAAGCACACCCTGCATTTCAAGAAAAAGTGCAGCCCCTACGAAGTCTACGAGGGAAAGACCTACGGCAAGGACATCGACACACTGGAGCTGGACATGTATCGCGGTCAGACGCTGACGTTCTGCGTCAATGACGCACTGACGGCGTTCCTCGACGGCGAATCCCGCTGAAACCGCAACGCGGGAGAAGCGCTGCTTCTCCCGCACCGAGCACAAGACCGACAGACAAACCGCTGTTTTGAATAGAAACGAGAGGGAAGACCTATGATTACCTATCAGGCTCCGTTTTTTTACCTGACCACCGACAACACGACCTACGTCCTGCGTGTGACGCCCGATGACGTGCTGAGCCACGTTTATTACGGAAAGAAGATCACCCCGGACGACCTGTCCTATTTCCGCCTTGATGAGCGCATGGGCTTTACGGCGTTTGCGCAGGGCAAAGACGGGCTTTACAGCAACGACCTCCTGCCGCAGGAGTATCCGACCTTCGGTTGCTCCGATTTCCGCAGCCCCGCGCTCATGATCGAGGGCGTGCAGGGACGCCGCATCAACAGCCTGCGCTACCGCAGCCATGAGATCGTCTCCGGGCGCGCGGAACTGAGCGGCCTGCCGTATCTGAATACGGGACTGGACGGGGTGCAGAGCCTTGTCATCACGCTTTTCGACGAGGTGACAGACGCAGAGATCCTGCTTCATTATGTGGTCTTCCCGCACTGCGATCTCATTGCGCGCCACGCGGTCATCTCCAATCCGACCGCCGCGCCCATGCAGATTCGCAAGGCAGACAGTCTCAGTCTTGACCTTCCGCGTGCGGATATGGACTTTCTGTCCTTGCAGGGCGGCTGGTGCCGTGAGCGCTATCCGGCGCGCCGCCCGATCTGCCAGGGCACGGTTTCCGTCGAAAGCCGCCGCGGTTCTTCCAGCGCGCAGCTCAATCCCTTTGCCGCGCTCATGGAAAAGAATGCAACGGAGACGAGCGGCGACGTCTACGGCTTTGCCTTTGTTTACAGCTCCGATTTTCGCATTGCCGCCGAGGTCAGCCAGACGGCAAAGACCCGCGTGCAGGTCGGTCTGAACCCCGAAACGTTTTCGTGGAAGCTGGAACCGAATGAAAGCTTTACCACGCCGGAAGCGCTGATGACTTATTCCGCCGAGGGTCTCGGACGGATGTCTCGCAATTTCCATAAAGCCTGCCGTGCTCACCTCGGCAAGAGCGCGCAAAAGGGTCTGCGCCATCCCATCGTTGTCAATAATTGGGAAGCGACCTATTTCGACATCAACGAGGAAAAACTCGAAAAGCTGATCGAAAACAGCAAGGGACTGGGCATCGACACCTTCGTCCTCGACGACGGCTGGTTCGGTCACCGCGATTTTGACGACAAGGCGCTCGGCGACTGGTATGTTTTTGCGGAAAAGTTCCCGCACGGCTTGCAGC
>CAYRMX010000002.1:0-16779 GCA_964425295.1 uncultured Oscillospiraceae bacterium
GGGCGATTATTATATTCCCTGCTTGGAATTACCCGCCGAAAAAGAAGATAGGCAAAATTATATATCGCCCACAAAAAGGACGGTATCGAAAGATACCGACCTTTTTGTGGGCCGGAAGACAAGGCTTGAAGAATCCGAAACGATTGTCGATGCAACCGCACCGACCAATCATTTCGGAACGATCAAAGCGACCTGCCGACGGCAGATCGCTGTAGCTTCGCCCATGCCTCCGGCCGAGTCCTGTCGCCCGCACTAAGTCGGAGCAAGCTTTATATCGCTTGCTCCGACTTATTTTATCAATCAGAGCGCGCTTGTGCCGCTGCTCCGCCTTATTTTATCAATCAGAGCGCGCTTGTGCCGCTGCTCCGCCTTTTCAAATCGCAAACGCTCTACCGGTTTGCAGTATTTTTTTCCTTTGACCCGCGTCGCCGGAGTTCCTGGTGATTAGGTGCTTTGCTCAGGGATTTACGCAGTTAATACGCTTTCCGCTCAAATAAGAGCGAAGGTTATCTTCGACAATGCGGAGCATGCGTTCGCGTGTCTCGTAGGGAACCCATGCGATATGCGGAGTAATATAGCAATTTTTTGCGGTCAACAGTGCGTTATCGTGCCGAATGGGTTCTGTTGAAGCGACATCTGCACCGAACGCCCAAATGCGGTCGCTATTTAATGCGTCGGCAAGATCGTTCTCGTTCACAAGCCCACCGCGGGCAATGTTAATGATAATCACATTCTTTTTCATCTTATCAATATTGTTTTTGCAGACGATACCCCGGGTAGAGTCACTGAGCGGACACGCGAGAAGAATGACATCGGATTCGCTCCAGATTTGGTCAAGGCTGCCGGCGTATGTAGTCGATTCGTTTTCGTATTCCGGATGCTTTGTGCGAGAATAACCTAACACGCGCATGCCGAAAGCGTTGGCAATCTTTGCTGCACAGCGACCGATGCTTCCGAAACCGATGATTCCCATCGTCTTGTTCAGTAGCTCAATGTGCGGCTTGAGCCAAAAACACCAGTCCGGACCTTTTTCCCAGACGCCATCATAAACTGCGACACTATGAAGCGCGACGAGATTTGTGATTTCAAGCAATAGTGCGAAAGCCATTTGCGCGACGGCTTCCGTACTGTAGCCGGGAGCGTTGCAAACGCTGACACTGTGTTCCTTTGCCGCAGCGATATCAATCACATCATACCCGGTGGATAACAGCCCGATATATTCCAAGTTTGGACATTTTTCAAAAACATCTCTGCCGATTTTTACTTTACTTGAGATCACAATTTCTGCGTTGCCGATGCGCTCGACGACCAATTCGGGCGGAGTGCGATCATAAATGGTTAACTTTCCCAATGCGGCGATCCCGTCCCAAGGAATATCGCCCGGATTTGTTGCGTATGCATCCAAAATAACGATGTTTTTCATGCCTGTTTCCTCACTTTTTGCGTTCAATATAGTTTCCGTGCCCGAGCTTGCCGACAATTTTTCCGTTTTTATAGACAATTTCTCCGCGAACGACGGTCATGACGGGCCATCCCTTGAAAGTCATCCCGCAATAGGGCGACCATTTGCATTTGCTGTGAATGTCTTCTTTTCGATAAGTCTTGATGAGGTTTAGGTCGACCGCAACCAAATCGGCATCCGCGCCAATACGAATGGCTCCTTTTTGCGGAGACAGCCCGTAAATACGGGACGGGTTATAGCTTGTCAGCTCTACGATTCGCTCCAAAGTCAGCCAGCCCTCGTTGGCTGCGTTCAATAGAACTGCAAGGCTGGTCTCTACCCCGGGGATACCGTTGGGGGCGAGCCATATGTTGTTTCGTCCCTGCTCTTTTTCTTCGACGGTGTACGGAGAGTGGTCGGAAGCGATGGTTTGAACATAGCCTTTTCCGAGAAGCTCGAGCATTTCAAGCTGATTGGCCCGATCGTGCATTACGGGAGAAAATTTAAGATACGGTCCGTGAACGTCCATATCTTCTTCCGTAAAGGCGAACATGTGCGGTGCAGATTCCGCATGCACGTTCACACCGCGTTGCCGCGCAGCGCGAATCATTCTTAATGCCTCTGCATTGCTGACATGAAGAATCACGGTTTCTGCGCCGGTTTGCTCTGCAAAATAGATCACGCGGGAGATCGCTTCATTTTCGCCGATCGTGGGGTGGCTTTTCAAATAGTCGGAGGGGGCATTGCGCTCTTTCTGCCGGAGCTGTTTTTCGCGAGCCTTAATAATTGCATCATTTTCGGCATGCACCATAGCAACGCCGCCGATTGCTGCAAGTGTTTGAAAAACGCGAAGCAGGCAGTCGTCTTGCACATAGGGAAAATCTTTTACGGAAAAGCAGGTGAACATCTTTACAGCCGCTGCTCCCGTGCCTTTCCAAAGGTCTTCAATCAGGTCAAGATTTTCGGATGTTGCGCCGATATGAAGGGCGTAGTCAATATAGCTTCGCCCTTCATAGGCAATTTGTGAAGTCACATAGCTTTTCAAATCAACGGCGGGGGGGTCATTCATTGGCATGGAAATGGCGGTGGTCACGCCGCCTGCGGCGCAGGCAGCACTTCCGTGCTCGATGTCTTCGCGTGCGGTATAGCCTGGATCTTGAAAATGTATGTGGGAGTCGATGCAGCCCGGGAGAAGATATAGACCTTTAAGATCAATTATTTCCTGCGTAGGGGGCGTGTCGGAACCGATATAGCGAATCAGACCGTTGCTTATCCCGATATTGGCAGTATACCGTTCATCGTGGCTGACGACGGTGGCATTGCAAAAAAGACGATCCAGCATGTTTTAGCCCTCCAAATATGAATCAATCTCCTGCGGGGGAGTGTGAAATTTGCGGATCTTACTTTGAGCAAGACCGCAGCTTACAAGCATTTCGGCGACCGGAATGGAGACGGTGACGGGATCGAGGACGGGGAAGTGTACTAACTCGCTTAACGCCCGGTCGTAGCCGCACAAACCGGCACAGCCGAGAACGACAACCTCCGCGCCGTCATTTTCGGCGATTTTTTGTATCTCCTGCGCAAGCTCTGCGAGTGTAGAATCGCGATCCGTGACGCATTTTTCCACATTTACATTAATGCCGCGAACCGATGCACATTTTCCTTCAAAGCGATATAAGCGAACAAGATCTTCTTGGTATGGAATGAATTGGCGGAGCATGGTCAGGATGGAATATTTGTGACCGAGCATGCAGGCGACCGTCTGCGAAGCTTCTGAGATACTGACGACCGGAATGTCCAGAAGCTCTTTTAATGCGAAAACGCCTACATTTCCGAATCCTGCCAAGACGACGGCGTCGACCGGTGTGGTTTGCACAGCGTTGAGAATTGCGCGCTGAAAGGACCAGACTGATTGATAATCGGCGAAGCCACAGTCAATGTTTTTTGTTCCCTTGGGATTTGTCAGCGGAATAAGCTCGGTGTCAGGATGCTTGCAACGTGCGGCAGATTTCATGATGATTTCCGTAACGATGGAAGAGCTGTTGGGGTTTGCAACAAGTATTTTCATAAAAACCTCCGAATTGTTGGCGATTTTAATTGATAAAAGCTTTTATCAATTAACACATTCAGTATACGCCAAAAGAATCAAAATGGCAAGCGGGAACGAAAAATTGTACGTTTTGCATAAAATATTTCGCATAATACTGGTTAAACATACAAAAAGCACAACAAAGCGGCGAATGAGCGATGAAAAAACGACGAACTTCTTGACGTCTTCTGTCGCTGGTGCTATAATTGATAAAACGAATTACCAAAGGAGGGAAAGCATGAAAACAAAAGATGGCTTGCAATTTCATATTCACCTGAAAGAAGGTGACGTCGGTCGATATGTTTTGCTCCCCGGCGACCCTGGACGTTGCGAAGGCATCGCAAGCCTGTTCGATTCCCCGCAGCGGATCGCATATAATCGCGAATATTTGACCTACACGGGGATGATCGATGGTGTTAAGGTCAGTGTCACATCCACAGGCATCGGAGGGCCTTCGGCTTCCATCGCTATGCAGGAACTTTCTGCGATCGGCGCAGATACCTTTATTCGTGTTGGAACGGGTGGTAGCCTTCACCCGAAAGTTCAGTTGGGAGATGCCGTCATTGCCAGCGGCGCAATCCGCATGGAGGGAACAAGCAAAGAATATATGCAGCCGGAGTTCCCTGCGGTGGCAGATTTTTCGGTCGTCGATGCATTGGAGCGTTCTGCGCGGCTCCATTTTGCCCCGGCATTGGGCTTGCGGCACCATGTGGGCATTGTAAAATGTAAAGATGCATACTACGGGCAGCACGAGCCGGAAAGAATGGGCGTAGAAGACGAACTTTTTATGCGGCACGAAAACTACGTTCGCGCCGGGGCAATTGCCGGAGAAATGGAGTCTGCGACGTTGTTTGTCGTATCTTCAGTGTTGCAGGTACGCTGCGGAGCGATTTTCATGATCGGGAATAACGTCCGCGGCAGTGATGAGCAGATGAATGCGCAGCAGGCTGGCGAGTCGCAGCGGAGATATTATGGTGGGCATCAGCGTGTCAATCAGATTGCAATAGATGCAATCCGTTTGCTCATACAGCAGGATAAAAAGGAGGAAAAACTATGAGTTATCTCACACATTTTTGTTGTGAAAGCGAAAGCATCGGGAAATATGCCATTCTGACGCAGTCGCCCGCGCATGCGAGAAAAATTGCGGAAACAATCGGTGCGGCAACGATTTTGGAGGGCGATTTCTTCCATATTTATACCGGAAGCATCGGAGCGGCGCGCGTGAGCATCATTTCCTGCGGAATGGGTTCTCCGGCTGCGGCGCTTGCGTTGGAAGAATTATCCTTGTGTGGAACAAAGACTGTTTTACGCGTGGGAAACGCGCAAAAACTTGCTTGCAATGTTGATGAAGGAGACATTGTCATCGCAACGGGCGGAGTAAAAATGGACGGAACTTCTTCGGAATATGCGGTGATGGAGTTCCCGGCTATTGCAAACTTTGAAGTGACGCGTGCGCTGACGCAGCAGGCGCAGAAGCTGCTAGGAAAGGACGGCTTCTGCGTGGGAATTGTTGAGGGAAGAGATGTTCTTGCCCGCAGAAAGGATTTTGACAGGACGCTTGTTTCGGGAAGCTGCATTTACGAAAAGGCACTCCGCCGTGGCGGCGTTTTGTGCTCCGATATGGAAACGGCGGCGCTTTTCGTCGTGGCACGTTATTTGAATATTCGGGCAGGGAGCATTGACTTAATTGGCGTGAATGATGAAAAACTGGAGCTCTGTAATCGCCTTGCGCTGGCAACGATCGAACAACTCTCGCAGGAGAAAGCGGACGATACATGCCTGCTGAGCTGAAGTATGTACCGATTGCTCCGCACGGCGATGGTTCTGTACACAGTGTTTATCGTTCAACCGTAAATTTTACAATTGGCGGAAAACTCTTCAGCTTGCAGGATTCCAAAGCGGAGTGCACACCGATTTCCTTTGTGCTGAATGAGAAAGAATCTTTGCCGCTGTGCAGGGTTGGAGAATCGACGTTGTGGGATGGCACACGGGTAAAAATCGGAGATACCACCTTCGTAGGGGCGAAAAAAACGAAGTGTTTTGAGGGAAAGCTCCCCAACGCTTCTCACCCCGCATTTTCGCCGGTGTTTGCGCTGCCGGAATGTCATGGGGTGTTTGGTGGAGATCATCGGATTGCGGGCGAGGCGGCGGGGATCATCAAACGCACACAGCTTGCGATTGCACGGCAAGAATGGGAAAACGCAGCGGATGCAATGGAAAACATGATCGGTCTAGGCTGCGGACTGACGCCGTCCGGAGACGACTGGCTTACAGGCACGATGGCATTTTTGCATTTTAGTGAGACGATCGACGATTCCTGTGCACAGTTGCTCGAAGCCCTGCGGCTTGCGATACTTCCCAGACTTTCAAAAACAAACGATATTAGTGCGCGTTTTTTAGAACTAGCCTGCAAAGGATTGTTCAGCGCGCCGATATGCGCTTTGTTTTCTGCATGGCAAGAAGAAAAGGAGGCTGCTTTCGCAGAAGCGGTTGCACGTATTTTGCGGCTGGGACATTCTTCCGGCGCGGATGTTTTGAACGGGATCCGATTCATATATAAATGTTTCATTTAGATTGTGAGGGAAGAAAAATGGTACAATTTGTTCGTGTGCGAGAGAGCACATATTTTGATTCTGTCACATTAATGCTGATATCCAGCGAATTGGCAAAGATGCCGCAGGTAAAAGAAGCTGCGGTAATGATGGGAACAGAGCATAATAAACGCCTGATGCTGAACTCTGGGGTTTTAGACGTAAAAAATGCCGAACGCATTCACCCAAACGATTTGGTGATCGGAATTCTGGCAGAGACTCAGGAGACGATCGACCAAGCGCTGAAAAAACTCGATGAATTGATGGAGGAAAAAAATATCGACAGCGCGGAAGAAAAAACAGTGGCACATTCGCTGGACGCTGCGTGCGAGCGGCTCGGGGAAGCGAATTTTACGGTTATTTCGCTGCCGGGCGCCTATGCCGGGCGTGAAGCCATGCAAGCCATGCAAAAAGGGCTTCACGTTCTGCTGTTCAGCGACAATGTCGATCTCGAAACGGAAAACATGCTGAAAGACTATGCGCTGGAACACGACCTGCTGATGATGGGTCCCGATTGCGGCACGGCTATAATTAACGGCGTTGCGCTGGGATTTGCCAACCGTGTCCGCCGGGGAAATATCGGTCTGGTTGCCGCAGCCGGAACTGGCCTACAAGAGGTAACAACGCTGATTCACCGCATGGGCGGAGGTGTGTCGCAAGCACTGGGGACGGGCGGCAGAGACGGAAAAGACGTCGTTGGCGGGAAAATGTTGCTGCAATGTATTGATGCACTGGAAGACGATCATGCGACCGATGTAATCGGCATTATCAGCAAGCCGCTCGGAGAAAAAACACTGCAAAAATTATCGCGGAAGATTAAAACATTGCAGAAGCCGACGGTTGTGTGTTTCCTCGGCGCTTCTGATCAAGCGTTTGAACACAGTGTGCGAACACTTGAAGATGCTGCGGCGATGCTTTGCAATATTTGCGGCGTAAGTAGTGGATTGCCTGCGAAATTTCCGAAGCTTTCCGTAGCTGAGGCAAGGAAAAAACTCTCGCCGGAGCAGAAATATCTTCGAGGACTGTATTCCGGGGGCACCTTGTGCTATGAGACCATGCTGCTCTTGCAGCAAAAAGGGATTTTGTGCTTTTCCAATATCTCGCAGGATGAACATTGGGCGCTTAACGATCCGGAAAAAAGTGAGAAGCACACCCTCGTTGATATGGGGGAGGACTATTTTACAAATGGCATGCCGCATCCGATGATCGATCCGCGGCTGCGGGCCGAAAGGATTATTCGTGAAGGGCTTGCGCCGGAAACTGCGGTCATTTTATTGGACTGCGTACTTGGCTATGGCAGCAATGCGGATCCGGCGGGGGAGTTGGCCAAGGCAATCCAAAAGGCCAAAAAGGGACGAACTTCTGCCGGAGAGGTCATCTTTGTTGCTTCGATCTGCGGCACGGATGAAGATATTCAATGCCGTTCGCAACAGAAGAAAATTCTGGAAGCGTGCGGAGTCGAGGTGTTCGAAAGCAACGCGCAAGCGGCGCTCTATGTGGCGGAGCTGTTACAAAAGGAAGGAGGCGAAGACGCATGATCGACGCAAAAAAACTGTTTCAAAGCGAGCTGAAGGTTGTAAACCTCGGCCTTGCAACCTTCCACGCTGCACTGGACGATCAGCATGTTAAAAATTGCCAGGTCGAATGGCAGCCTCCCGCCGGCGGCGATCTGCATATGATTCGGCTGCTGGATGAGCTGGATCAGAAAAAGATCGATAACGCAAATAAGATCGCATTCGAAAGAATACTGGCGGCAGAGCCGGAACTGATCGATGTCTGTTATGCATACGAGGTTCTTGACGGCCTGGATGAATTTACGATCGGACACGCCGGACCACCGTTGACATGGGACGAGATGTGCGGACCAATGCGCGGCGCGGTGATGGGAGCTGCGGTTTATGAGGGAATGTGCGAGCGGCTGGAAGATGTCGAGACGATGGTTCGCTCTGGCAAGATCAAATTCCGTCATAATCACGAAATGGGCTGCGTCGGCCCTATGACCGGCATGATCACGCGGTCAATGCCGCTGTGGGTCGTGCGAAATGCTGCGTTTGGGAACGTTGCGTACAGTACCTTTAACGAAGGACTTGGAAAAGTAATGCGTTTCGGCGCGAACAACGCAGAAGTGATTGCGCGTTTGCGCTGGATGGAAACGACGCTTGCGCCTGCGATGAAAGCGGCTTTGCAGGCGTCGGGACCGATCTCCTTAAAGGTAATTATCAGCAAGGCGCTGTCTATGGGCGACGAGATGCACCAGCGTAATATTGCCGCCTCCTGCTTATTTGTGCGCACAATCGCACCTAGGCTGGTGCGTTGTGTGAAAGAACCGACGGCTTTGCAAGAAGTGATGGATTTTGTTACAGGCAACGATCAGTTCTTCCTGAATCTGGCGATGGCGGCGGGAAAAGCGACAATGGATCCGGTAAAAGGTATTCCGTATAGCACTGTTGTCACTGCGATGAGTCGAAACGGGACAAATTTCGGAGTAAAGCTCAGTGCGCTTGGCGACCGATGGTTTCAGGCGCCCGTCTTAACCCCGAAAGGGCTGTATTTCCCGGGTTACAGCGAAAAAGACGCAAACCCGGACATGGGTGACAGTGCAATTTGCGAAACCTTCGGAATCGGCGGCGTGGCAATGGCGGCCTCCCCGGCAGTGGTGCGTTTTGTCGGTGCTAAGTCCGTCTCGGAAGCTATGCGTTTTTCCAGAGAAATGCAGGAGATTACAGTCGGCTTAAACAATGCCTACATTATGCCCACGATGGACTTTGTCGGAACAGCAACAGGTTTCGACGCGAAGAAAATTGTGGAAAAGGGAATCCTGCCTGTGATCAATACCGGAATGGCGCACAAAAACGCCGGCGTTGGTCAAGTGGGTGCGGGGATTGTTTTTGCGCCGCCTACTTGCTTTTATAAGGCGATGGAGGCGTTCGCGCAGGAGTATGGGAAATGACGCCGAGCGTTTTGTCTTGCGGGCTTTCGTTGCTCCCGCTGGCGCTTTTGGTGATCCTGCTGGTATGGAAAAAATGGCCCGCCGTGAAAGCGGCTGGCCTGACGCTCGGCGTTTGCGTGCTGCTTTCCCTCACTTACTTCCGCTGCGGTGCCACTCTTTTGTCCTATGAAGCGCTGAAAGGTCTTTGGAATGCACTCGCAATCCTGCTGGTGATGTTTGCCGCGCTGATGCTATATGAGATATCCCGCGCGGCAGGAGCGTTTGAAGCAATGCAGAACGGATTGCGCCGAATAACTGCACATGAATTGCTCTTGCTTTTGCTGCTGGGCTATGTTTTTCCGAGCTTTTTGCAAGGGATTACCGGTTTCGGCGTGGCGGTCGCAGTGGGGGCTCCGCTGCTTGTCAGCATGGGCGTGCGTCCCTTGTGGGCGGTGGTCGGTGTGCTGTTAGCACATTCGTGGGGCGGAACTTTTGGCACGCTGGGGCTGGCATGGAACGCGCTTATGGAAAACGCGCCGCAAGGCTTATATGCAGAAAGCGCACTGGCTGCCGGGATTTTGATTTGGATTGTGAATATAGCGGGCGGCTTGTGCTTTTGCTGGCTTTACGGCAAGGGAAAAGGCGTGCGTCAGGGCTTTGCGGCAGTTGCCTGTATCAGTCTTGTTCACGGAGGCGGGCAGTTAATTTTGGCGCAGTTTAGCAATACATTGGCGTGCTTTTTGCCGACCGTGCTGGCATTTCCGGTTGTGTTGCTGTTGCGCAGGACAAGACGCTATCGCTGTGCATGGCGTCTGGATGACAGTCCTATGATGCGGCGCGATGCTGCATCTGCTCACAAAGAGGTTCGAGTGTCGTTCTGCAGGGCGATTGCACCATATTGTTTTTTGTCTGTCGTGGCGCTTTGCTGTTTGCTGCTTCCACCTGTGAATGCGGTCTTATCCGGAATTGCGATTTCCTTTTCTTTCCCAGCGGGAGAAACGGGGCTCGGCTATCAAACTGCAGCGGTAGAGAGCTTTTCTCCGTTTGCGCCGTTTCTTCATCCCTGCTTTTTCCTTTTTTTAAGCTGCTGCTTTTCCTGCCTGATTTACCGGAAAACACTTTCTGCCACTGCTGTTGGCGCAGCGCTGTGGCGCACGTTGAAAAAAACCGCTTCCAGCGGGAGTGCGGTGCTCTGCTTTCTTCTCATCTCGAAAATGATGGGATGCAGCGGCATGATCGAAATTCTGGCGCAGAGCTTCGCGTCACTGCTTGGGGAAGCCTATCCGTTGATTGCGCCGATGATCGGACTGCTGGGTTCTTTTGTGACGAGCAGCAATATGGCGTCCAACATCCTCTTTGGGCGCTTTCAAATGACGACAGCGACGCTTTTGGGACAAAACGCGGGCGTCGTCATGGGCGCGCAGACTGCCGGCGGTGCGGCGGGAAATGCCATATGCCCCGGGAATGTGGTTCTGGGGTGCGCGAGTACGGATCTGCAGGGGAACGAGGGAGAAGTTCTGAAACGTGTCCTGCCGATCACGGCAATGACCGCGCTGCTGTGCGGTGCAGTTGCACTGTTTCTTGTGCAAATAATGAAATAGGTTTTATAAAAAATGTGTTCTATAATAAATGTTGGGGTCAGGCGAAGAGCTTGACCCCAACATTGATATCGGAAGCATTATAAAAACGTGCTGCACGTCCGATTATCCCTTGAGAATCGCGGAAATTTCGGCAATTTTGGCGCGATCCCATTCGTTTTTGCAGCCGTCTTTTGTCAAGCAACTGCTAATTACCATGCCATCACAGTGCTTTGCGGCTTCAAGAATGTTCTCTTTATTGACTCCGCCACCGGCGAGGCGCGGCATTTGCGGCGCAAATTGCGCAATGTCGTCAAGGATCCGGCAAGTCTCCGGGAAATTTGCCCCGGTGAGGAGAACTGCATCCGCGCCGTATTTTTTGGCTTGCGAAACTGTCAGCTTATAATCGCGTTCGGACAGCGGCGCTCCCATGCGATCGAGAATATCTGCGCAGATCGACACATCTCGGTCTACGAGGTTGCGATAATGGAACGCCTCGTGGGCGCTGCCCTCTACCAATCCACCGGGTTTTTGCATTGCGCCGACAAAAACTTTCGATCGAATATACTGCATGTATGTGGCGGCGGCAATCGTCAGGGCGTCTTTTGCACTGTTGCTTTCGATAATCAAACCGATCGGAAATTCCGGAAAATGGCGCGTTACACTGTAGCTCAGAGCCGAAATATACGCCAGTGCTTTCCCATCCAAACCATCGCAATGCGGTGTATTGTCCTGAATCATTACGCTGTCAAAGCCACCCTCTGCATAGCTTTCGACATTGCGTAGCAACCATTGCTCGATTTGATGCAGTTCCTGCTGCGAGCCATAGAGAAAGGCAGGCATATGTATTGAGCCTAGTAGGAGTGGAAGATCATTCTTCTTGCGAAAGCAAAACATATTATTCTCCAATCTGCACTACCCTTCTCCGTGTTCGCTGTGCTATTTCCGTTTCGGCGGACAGGTACTCTCACGAACGATCAACTTTGGCTGAAGGATAATGTCTTTTTTGTATTTCTCTTTTGCGTCAATCAAAGAAAGCAGCAAATCTACCGCCTCCTTTGCAATTAACTCGACCGGCTGGTGAACCGTTGTCAGTGGCCGATCGGGGATTTCGGATAAGACGATGTCATCATATCCGACGATAGATATATCCTCAGGGATGCGCAGCCCTCTTCTGCTGCATGCCCGATACGCTCCGATTGCAATCGGATCATTGAACGCAAAAATTGCCGTTACGCCCTTTTCCAGCAGCGATGGAGTCAACGTTTTTCCGGTTGCAATGTTAAAGTTGCCGGAGCAAACAAGCTCGGGGTCAAATTCAATGCCGAATTCCGCAAGCGCACAACGGTAACCGTCCAGACGGGAAATCACGTTCTCCAATGTCGGCTCGGCGGTAATACAGCCGATGCGTCGATGCCCGAGCTCCAGCAGATGCCTTGTTGCCAGATAGCCGCCGAGTTCTTGATTCACTGTCACGGAGCTGGCGGAATTGTTTTCGATGATTCGATCGGCCATAACGATCGGAACCTGCGTGCTTTTAACAATTTCGTCGAAACGCTCCGCATAATTCTCGCTGGACTTTGACGCACGCACAAAGATGATTCCGTCCACGCCTTTGTTGATAAAGAGCTTCAGATAATCCAGACCTTTTTCCGCAGTACCCATCGAATTGCCGAAAAGCAGTGCATACTGCTGCTGATCCAGTTCTCTCTCCACCAGCTTGGATAATTCCGAAAAGAAGAAGTTTCCGATATTGGGGAGAACAAGCCCTACGGTGCGGCTCTTCTTCGTAATCAGGGCGACGGCGATCGGGTTCGGTTCGTATCCAAGTTGCTTCGCTGCCTGTAATACCCTCGCGCGTGTTTCTTCGGACGCACGAATCTCCTTGCCGTTTAAAATCAATGAAACTGTCGTTGCAGAAACATTTGACAGACGCGCAACATCTTTAATTGTCGCTTTCATCCGGACACTCCTTCCAACCTGTTGTGCTGTAATATTTTACCACAACCGCTACGGAACGTCAAATGTTCTGCGACATATTTCGCCGAGAATTACGGAGAAACAGCGTCAAAAGGTACATTTTCTGCCAACCGGCGCAGGCTATCGCGATCTTGATCAAGCAAATGAAAATAACTGAAATCCTGAATGCAGCAGCTTGCAACCACCGCGGCATAACGCGCGCTTTGGACTGCATCACCCGTTGCCAGATAGCAGGAAAGAAATCCGCCGTTGAAGCTGTCTCCTGCACCGGTTGCGTCCACGACGTGGGAGAGCTTTCTTATTCCGATGCGTGTCTTCTTGCGGGATGCAAAATCGCAAAGCAGACAGCCGTTTGTTGACTGCTTTACGATCAAAAGGCGTACGCCGGCGTCTTCGACTCTCTGAATTTGCGCATTTAAATCGCCGGCAATGTCCGGGTATATCTCATCAAGTTCGACCTCCGATGGCATAAAAATATCTGTATAATACAGGCATTCTTTGACCGCTGCGGTATTTTCCTGCGCATAATATTCTGACAAGTCGATTGCAACCGGGATTCCTGCTGCGCGAGCCCATTTTGCATACAGCAGTTGGTTCTCTCCGAGCATGGGAGCAAGATACACGCAACCGTAAGGATGCGGCTGCAACGGGAAATGCCGCGGAACCTGCTCTATCGTTGCATGCAGCCATGCTTCTGTTTTGTGCGCAAAATTTGTACGCACAAGCGCTTTGTCATATGCCATGCTGGAACGGCGCTGCATTCCGAGGATCGGGAGTACGTTTTGCGTATCAATGCACGCGGCGCGCATTCTTTCGAGAATTGATTCCGGGAAATCCGGGCAGCGGGTTGCAAGAAGATCGATCGGATCGCTGTAGATCCCAGCGGCAAACGCGGTATAAAGTGCTCCGCCGCCCGGCCGCTCTTCCATTTCCGTTTCTGCTGTGTAAATATGATCCAAATTCAGATGCCCGACGATCAGCAGACGTTTTTTCATCGTCCTCACTCCTTACAGCACCATATCACGACCGCGCGTCAGAATGCGGCTGCAGCTTTTGCGGAAAGGATCCGTA
Organism: uncultured Oscillospiraceae bacterium; assembly: GCA_964425295.1. GTDB lineage: Bacteria > Bacillota > Clostridia > Oscillospirales > Oscillospiraceae > JAZOXB01. Next base: position 13,679 of record CAYRMX010000002.1, read on the forward strand.
TGCTCTCTTGTGTCGGGATTCAATCCTTTTTCATATGAATAATAATATGCAATGAGCTGGAACGGCAGCGCATAGAGGAACGGTGTGACCCACTCGGGGCATCTCGGCAACTGCAAGGAGAATTTCCCCATTGTGCATAATTCTTCGTCATCACTGAGTATGAAAAGATCGCAGCCGTACTTGCGAATGACAGAGGATACTTCGCGGCAGCGGTCAAAGCCGACGCCGCTTGGTGCAATTACGAAAACGGGATTTGCGCGATTCACCACCCAGAATTCACAGTGACAGAATTCTTCACATTCCTGACCGATTCCGAGGGTGGAACAGATTTCCATGAACTTGGCTGCGCCGTATTTCGCTGTGCCGTAATTCGGGCCGACACCCAGCACGAAAAACGGTGCGCTGTTCTCAATAATTCGCATGTTACAGGCCGCTTTTTGACAAATCTCTTCGGAGTTGTCAAGCACATCCGGAACAAGTTCCAGGGTATGGTTGAGCTCTGCTATGCGAGCTTCCTTGACGGCTTCCTCCAAGCTCGAAAGCGTAATTGCCGCACGCGCCAGCGCGTACATACTCCCTAGATAGGTCAGCGTACCGCAGGTCCACGTGGGCTCTGTATCCAAATCCAAAAAAATCGGGCGCTGCGCGGTTTCTGCCAGCTTGCTCTCGCGATTATTTGTAATACCCAGCACATATGCGCCGTTTGCCTGCGCCCGTTCCACGCATTCGATTGTGCGCGAGACATTTCCAGAAATAGAAATTGCGATCACCGCAGTGCCGCTCCCTGCGCGCTGTAGCCCGTATTTGGCAAACTCCATCGAAGGAAGCACTTCGATCTCACAGCTTGGGCACATTTCTTGAAAAAAATGGTGCACAGAGAGGCCAATGTAGTTTGAATCGCCGCTTCCTGTAATGATAATGTGGCAGATTTGCCGTGCTTTCAGATCTTCACAGCATGCCTTCATTGAATCCTCCACGGCTTTCACTGTCTTTTTTAGGTGGCTCTGCCGCCTGATTTCTTCCATCATTGGGTAATTGCTCATAGTAGCGCCATCCTCCTATAATAAACTAATAATTTTTACAATATGATAAATCGTTTATTCTTTATAGCATTATAGTAAATAAATGATTCTTTGTCAATAAAATGCGCACAAAAATCATAATATTTCTTAAGAAAAGCGCGCCTGCCGATTTTCTGTTGTCAGATACAACAATTCGATTTGCGCGTTTTTGAACATAATGCACAAACATTTGGGAGTTTTCAAAAAACATATTGCAATATTTCACTGCAAGTGTTATACTCGTTCATGTGATAAAACGATTTATCCATTCGACGTTTATCACATCACACACATTATGAAAATAGGAGGACAAAGAAACATGAAAAAGATTCTCGCAATGCTTCTCGTGCTTTCGATGGTGCTGTGCCTTTTTGCCGGCTGCGCCACCGAGAAAGAGCCCAACAATCCTGCGACCCCCGATGTCACTGACAAGCCCGGCAACTCCGAGACCCCCAATGTCTCCGATAATCCTTCGCCTGATTCTCCCGATGATGAGGGCTTCGACTATTCTCAGCTCAAAATCTGCATTTTGATTCACGGCCTGCTTGGCGATAATGGCTATTTTGATTCCGCTGCACAGGGTGGCAAGCGAATGGAAGAAGAACTTGGCTGCAAGGTTCAGATCGTCGAAATGGGCAAGGACGCTTCCGTTTATGAAGCCAACCTTGCAGATGCTTCCGAATCTGGTTATGACTTGGTCATCATGGGCGGCTTCCGCTATTACGAGATCATCGAACGAATGGCGGAACAGTATCCCGACCAGAAATACATTATGTACGATAACATCGGCAACTTCACCGACTATAAGAACGACAACGTTTATGCTTACAGCTTCGCTTCCGAGCAGGGCTCTTTCCTCGCTGGCGCATTGGCAGCCCTTTGCTCGAAGGACACCGAGAACTTTGAGCACATTACGAGCGATAGCAAGATCGGCGTTCTCTGCTCCGCAGACGAGCCCATGCTGAACAACTTCGTTTGCGGCTATCTGCAGGGTGCTGCCTATGTTGATCCCGACATTGAGGTTCTCTCTGCTTACGTTGGTTCCGGCCAGGATACCGTTAAGGCCAAGGAACTTGCTCTGCAGATGTATTCCCAGGGCGCGTCTGTAGTTTATACGCCCGCAGGTCAAACGATCATGTCCATTATCGAAGCTGCAAAGGAAAAGAAGGGCTATGTTATCGGCTGCGACAATGACCAGTACACTCTGATCAAGGATACCGATCCCGAAGGTGCAGCGTTGACGCTCACTTCTGCGCTGAAGCCTGTCGGCGACACCTTGTTTGATTGTGTCAAGGCATACGGCGAAGGCAAACTGCCTTTCGGCACCGGCGAAAATCTCGGCCTGAAGGAAGGCGGCTCCACGCTCGCGCTGCATGAGAATTATATGAACGCTATTCCGCAGGAGATCCGCGATCAGCTCGACGAAATCCGTCAGGATGTAATTGACGGAAAGGTTGAGGTTTGGCGTGCTTCCGATAAGACCCCGGAAGAAGTTACAGAATATCGCAACAGTTTCCTGCCCTAACTAGACCACTTTAGGGGTAGCGGCTAGGCCGCTACCCCTGTTATACTAACTGCTTTAGAACAGCCGAAAAGGAGGCCGAACAATGTCTGACTGCCCCGAATATGTTTTGGAAATGAAGGGAATTGTCAAAGTATATCCCAATGGCATCGTTGCAAACAAGGATGTTAATTTCTCCGTTCGCAAAGGCGAAATTCATGCGCTTTCCGGAGAAAACGGCGCCGGTAAAACAACGCTGATGAAAATGCTGTTCGGACTTGAAAAGATAGACAGTGGTGATATTTTTATCAACGGCAAGCACATCACCGACATTTCCTCTCCGATGGATGCGATTCGCCACGGCATTGGCATGGTGCATCAGCACTTTATGCTGGTCGACAAACTCACCGTGGCGGAAAACATGGTGCTCGGCATGGAGCCCCGCAAGGGCGGAGCACTTATTGATTTTGAAAAAGCCGTGCAAATGACCGAAGCGATTTCTAAAAAATATAATCTTCCGATCAACCCGCGTGAAAAAG
>CAYRMX010000002.1:16789-32588 GCA_964425295.1 uncultured Oscillospiraceae bacterium
GGGCAATCTTTCCGTCGGCAGCAAGCAAAAGGTCGAAATACTGAAAGCTCTGCTGCGCGGTGCGGATATTTTGATCCTCGATGAGCCCACGGCTGTTTTGACGCCGCAGGAAACGGAAGAACTCTTCAAGGAGCTTGTCGGCTTCAAAAATGCCGGTCATACAATTATTTTCATTTCGCACAAGTTGAGAGAAATTAAGCAGTTGTGCGATCGGATCACAATTATCCGCGCAGGACGGACGATGGGATCTTTCAATGTCTCCGATGTAACGGAGCAGGATATTTCTCGCTTGATGGTCGGCAGAGATGTTGTTCTCAACGTGGAAAAAGCGCCGGTGCAGCCAAAAGACGTGATTCTTTCGGTAGAAAATCTGAATTATACAAATTTCAGCAACGTCCAAATGCTCAAAAACGTGAATTTCCAGCTCCGTCAAGGGCAGATTCTCGGCATCGCCGGAGTAGAGGGAAACGGTCAAAATGAACTGATCGGAATTATTACGGGAAATATCCCTTGCAATTCCGGGAGCATCGTTTTTCATGGGAAATCGTTGCAAAATCGGTCGATTCGTGCCATTCGCGAAGAAGGAATGTCTTACATTCCGCAAGACCGTATGACGATCGGCATTGCCGCCAACAGTTCCATTGCGGATAATCTGATTTCCGATCGCTACTATCGTCCGTCGTACAGCGGAAAAGCGTTCCTGCGGCCCAAAAGGATTCGAGAAGATACGGAAAAGCTGATCTCGGAATTCCGCGTACTTTGCGCCGATCGGCAGCAAAGCATTGGTTCTCTGTCAGGTGGCAATATTCAAAAGGTCGTTGTGGCACGCGAGTTTTCGTCTTCGCCTCGGGCGATCATCGCAGAGCAGCCTACCCGTGGTGTTGACGTTGGTGCTACGGAATTCATCCGAAAAAAGATCGTTGCCATGCGCGATGCAGGAGCCGGCGTGTTGCTTGTTTCTGCCGATCTCAATGAAGTGCTGGAATTGAGTGACAGCATTATTGTAATGTATAACGGTGAGATCGCAGCTTATTTCCCGGACAGTTCTGATGTTACGGAAGAGCAGCTCGGTCTTTATATGCTCGGCATTCAAAAAATGACCGCAGCCGAAATCGCTTTTTAGAGGATATACTATGAAAACAAATCTGAAAAAAGTAAATATAATCGTCGACCTTGCAAAATTACTGATCACGATCGCCATTGCATTGGTCTGCGTCACTGTCTTGATTTTACTGGTCAGCGAAGAACCTGCTAACGCAATCCGTGCTTTTTTCCTCGGCCCGTTCAGTACAACACGCCGTTTTAGTCAGGTTTTTCAGCTTGCAACACCTATCATTTTCACTGGTCTTGCAGTTACAATGATGCTGCGGGCGGGTTTGTTCAACATGGGATCCGAAGGCGCTTTGTATTTCGGCGGCATTTGCGCTACCTTTGTTGCCGTAAATCTCGAACTGCCGCCCGTTCTGCACACTGTCGTTGCATTGCTCGCTGCTGCAATCGGCGGCGGTTTGGTTGGTATCATTCCCGCTGTTCTGAAAGCAAAATTCAAAATCGGCGAATTGGTTGTTTCCATCATGATGAACTACGTCATGATAAGCATCAGCATGTTTATCTTGAATTATTATCTGCGCGACATTTCTGTTTCGGCGCGAATTTCGAAGAGCTTTCCGGAATATGTGAAAATTCCCAAGATCTTCGGCACGGCACATTACGGTTTCTTAATTGCAGTTATCGTAGCATTGATCGTTTGGGTTTTGATGAATCGGACAAAAGTCGGCTACGAAATTCGTATTGCGGGCAACAACTCATCTTTCGCATCTTACTCCGGCATAAAAACGATGAAAGTGATCATTCTTTCGCAGGTGATCGGCTGCGCAATTGCCGGACTTGGCGGTGGCGCAGAGGTTCTTGGCTCTTACAACGCATTTTCGTGGGATGGCGCGACGGGATATGGATTTGACGGTATGGTTGTGGCTATTATAGCACGGCAGAATCCGTTATCCGCAGTAATTGCCGGCTTATTCATCGGATATTTGCGCGCCGGTGCTGATATTATGAACCGCACCTCGGACGTAGCGCTTGAGGTCATTCAGGTGGTTCAGGCAATTATGATTGTTCTTGTCGCCGCAGAAGCTTTCCTTGCAAACTGGCGGCATAAGCTGACCGTGAGACAAACCAGTAAAGCAAACGGAGGATTAACACATGGATCTGATATTTGAAACGCTGTTCTCCGCAAACACCGTAAGCGCCACAATTCGTGTCCTCACCTTGCTTGTTTTCGGAACAATGGCCGCCGTGATCAATGTAACGAGCGGCATCAACAACATCGGCATAGAAGGCATTTTCCTCTCCAGCGCGCTGATTGCCGTGCTCGGAAGCTGGATTACGCAAAGTTGGGTGCTTGGAATGTTGTGTGCCGTTCTTTGGGGCGTTGCGATCAGCGTGTTGTTCGGCTATCTCACCATGAAGCTCGGCACGAATAACATTCTCTGCGGCCTTGCATTGAACATGTTTGCCTCCGGTGGTACAGTGTTCCTCCTTTCTGCGATCACCGGTCAAAAAGGATCTTCGATTTCCCTGGCAAGCAAGGTTGCGCCGCGCTTTTCTATCCCGCTTCTGAAAGATATTCCCTATGTCGGAGTCCTTTTTACGGATTACAGTTTTTTCACATACCTGGCAGTGATCGTGATTATCTTTGTTGTAATTATGATCAAAAAGACGCCGATCGGTTTGCGTATTCGTGCCGTCGGCTTAAATCCGAATGCCGCAAGCTCCGTTGGTATCAATGTTCGTTCGGTTCGCTACACTGCCTTTGCCATTTCCGGTGCGATCGCGGGCCTCGGTGGGGCGTATCTGACGATGGGCTATTTCTCATCCTTCACTCGCGATATGACCGCAGGTATCGGCTTTATGTGTATTGCGGCATGTAATATGGGTGGTGTAACCCCGATTGGCGGGCTGCTTGCTGCGCTGTTGTTTGCATTTGCAAACGTTCTGTCCAATGTTATGCAGTCGCTCCAAATGTCGGTTGACCTGATTAACGGCTTCCCCTATATGATCACCGTCGTTGCGCTGTTTGTGATCGGTTTCGCAGATTATCGTAAGCAGAAAAAAGCGGCTGCAAAGCAGTAACGGAGGTTTCTATGATCCGCGTCACAAAAACATTACTGCCCGCTGTGGATAATCCATATGCTGTGGGATATCTTTCTCTCGGAAACCGATTGTGGGGAATTTGCGCATCCGGCAGCCGCGGCATTAGCATCGCCTTCCCGGTGGAAGCGCCCGACCAAGCCAATGCGCAGGCGCTGAACCCCGCAAACTGGGGTGCACAGATGTTCTGCCCCGCCGATGAAAATTCCTATTATGCAATACAGGGCTTTTTGCCGGAGTTTCAGTGTGAAGACTCTCACCTTGTTCGCATAAGAAAAAACGGGGATTTGTGGAACGTCGAAACCTGCTTTTCTATGCCCTTTTTGCATAAAATCGGGATTCTGGAAAACCACGGGAAACAATTTCTCTTTTGCGCAACACTGTCAGGGGAAAAAGAGTATAAAGAAGACTGGTCACGCCCGGGAGCGGTTTGGGTCTCGCCCATTCCGCATGACCCGATCAGCGGGAATTGGAAGTTTTCCCGTCTGCTTTATCCCATGACAAAGAATCACGGCTTTTGCCGCAGCAAGCTCGACGGGAAGGAAGCACTGCTATTTTCTTCGTCCGAAGGCGTGTTTGCGGTAACTGCAGCGGAAGAGGATTCTGCGTGGCATGTTAAAGAATTAATCGACGGCGAGATCGGTGACCTGTCCACTACAGAAAATGCGGAGCTTATCGCTGCCGTGGATGGTTTTCATGGCAACCGTTTCTCCGTCTATCAGCGCGCAAACGAGAAATATCAAAGTGTTTTTTCTTTTCCGCTTACATGGGGACATACTGCATGGATCGGTCAACTCGGCGGTATTCCCATTGCTGTTGCCGGGGAATTGGAAGGTGCTCAACGCATTCTCTTTTTCGCCGATTACGGGCGCGGATTTGAACTGATACATGCTGAGATGCAAATCGGTCCATTCAGTGTCTGCCCGCGGAACGTCAGCGACACAGCTTTGGAATTTCTCTGTCCGGCTCGTGCCGCCGGTCGTCCGCTTATTTATCGTCTGGAATGTTCCTAACCTCCGCTTGTGCCGCAGAGCAATTGCTCTGCGGCACATTTTTTGCGGGCTGTCAACTGCGGTCGAAACGGTAGCTTGTTGCCATTTGCCTGCGAAAGTTTCTTTGTGCGGCGGAATGCCGCAGGCGGAGCGAATACAGCGCAGAAGCGCGAAGGCTCTTTCCTTTTTCGGCGCGGTATGGTACAATGGAGGCAGAAATTGAACGTTTGGAGGTTCGATATGCTTCCGACCGGGTTTATCGAAAAAATGCAGCGGCTTTTAGGGGCGGAATTCGACGAATTTTTCGCCGCTTACAGTTTGCCGCGCAACACCGCGCTGCGCTTTCAGCCGCAGAAAGGCACACCGTCCGCGCTGCCGTTTTGCCGGGAGGTCGTGCCGTGGGAGCCGAACGCCCGTTATCTTGAGGCGGCGGCGCGCCCCGGGCTGCACCCCTACCACGACGCGGGCGTATTCTATCTGCAAGAGCCGAGCGCGATGGCGCCTGCCCGCTTGCTGGACGCGCAGCCCGGCGAACGGGTGCTCGACCTCTGCGCCGCGCCGGGCGGGAAGTCGACGCAGCTCGCCGCCGCGATGAACGGGCAGGGCTTGCTGGTCTGCAACGAAATTCACCCAAAGCGGGCGCGCGTCCTGTCCTCCAACCTCGAACGGATGGGCGTTTCCAACGCGCTGGTGCTGAACGAGCACCCGGCAAAGCTCGCCGAGCGCTTCCCCTGCTATTTCGACCGCATTCTGGTCGACGCGCCCTGCTCCGGCGAGGGCATGTTCCGTAAGGAGGACGCTGCGGTGAGCGACTGGAGCGAACAGACCGTCGCGATGTGCGCCGACCGCCAGTTTGAAATTCTCTGCTCCGCCGCCCAAATGCTCAAGCCCGGTGGACGGCTGGTCTACTCCACCTGCACGTTCTCGCCGGAGGAAAACGAGGGCGTGATCTCCCGTTTCCTGCACGCCGCGCCGGAGTTTTGTGTCGAGCCGGTGGAAGCGCCGTGGTTTGACCGCGGTCGCCCCGAATGGATCGACGACCCCGCCGTGGGGTTGGAGCACACGTTCCGCCTGATGCCGCACCGTCTGCGCGGCGAGGGGCATTTTGCCGCCGTTTTGAAGCGCGCGGACGGAGCGACCGACGAGGCGGACGCCGAACCGCTTGCATCGTTGCCGCGCTGCGCCGAGGAATTCCTGCAAGCGCAGGAGATCCCGCTTGCGGGCGGCTGCGTGCTTTTCGGCGAGACGGTGTTTCTCGCGCCGACGGAGCTGCCGTCGCTGTGTGGACTGCGCGTTCTGCGCGCCGGATTGGAGCTGGGCGAGGTGCGCAAGGGGCGCTTCTTGCCTGCGCACGCGCTGGCGCTGTGGCTGCGGCGCTTTCCGCAGGAGGTGCATCTTCCCGCTGAGAGCCGCGAGCTTTCCGCCTATCTGCGCGGTGAAACCCTGCACGGCGCGCAGACGGGCTGGACACTGGTTTTCGCCGATGAATATGCCATCGGCTGGGCGCGCGGGGCGGGCGGCGTCCTCAAAAATCACTACCCAAAAGGCTTGAGACGCATGACATAACAACGGAGAGGCGGGAAGCCTCTCCGTTTTCTTATTCAGCAGCCGCAGCCGTTTCCGCAGCCGTTGTCACAGCCGCATCCGCAGCCGTTGCCCAGCGTGTTGCAGCCGCCGCAGCAGGAGAACAGCAGAATGAGAATGATGATCCACCAGCAGCCGCCAAACCCGTTATTATTACACATAATCAGGAACCTCCCGTTGAAGTTTGAGCACATTGCTCATTCCATGTTATGTTCGGCGGGCAAAAGTGTGACTGCGTTATTCCCGTTTTAGCAGGTCGGCAAGCGTTTTTCCGTCGAAAAATTCGTTCACCGTCCGATAAAATTCGACCCACAGCGGGTAGGTGCGGCATTCGCAGGTACGGGCGCAGGGCGTCGCGCCTGTTTCCAGACAGGCAACGGGCGCGAGGTCGCCCTCCGTTAGGCGCAGGATCTCGCCGATGCGGCATTCCTCCGGCGCTTTGACCAGACGGTAGCCGCCGCCTTTTCCCTGCACGCCCTCGATCACCCCGCTTTTCGACAGCACTGGCAGGATCTGCTCCAGATATTTCAGGGAAATTCCCTGCCGCGCGGCGACATCCTTCATCGGGACATAGCCGCCGTCGCGGTGCTCGGCGAGGTCGGTCAGAACGCGCAGCGCGTAGCGCCCCCGTGTCGAGATCATCATGCTTCGCACTCCGCGCAGTGCTCCCCGGTCGGGAAGAGGCTGCGGTCATAGTCGATGCCGTTTTTTTCGTAATAATCGCGGAGTGCGTTTTTGATCGCCTCCTCGGCGAGGACGGAGCAGTGAACCTTGTGCGCAGGAAGCCCGTCCAGCGCTTCGACGACTGCCTTGTTGGTCAGGGTGAGCGCCTGCGAAACAGGCTTGCCCTTGATCAACTCCGTCGCCATTGAGCTCGACGCGATTGCAGAGCCGCAGCCGAAGGTTTCGAATTTGGCGTCGATGATGATGTCGTTGTCGATTTTCAGATAGATTTTCATGATGTCGCCGCACTTGGCGTTTCCGACCTCGCCGACGCCGTCTGCGTTTTCGATCACGCCGACGTTGCGCGGGTTGCGGAAATGGTCCATCACGGTTTCGCTGTATAATGCCATTGAATTTTCCTCACTTTATGATAAATTCGCGTTTGCCCTCGGTCAGATCGCGCCAGACGGGCGACATTCCGCGCAGCCGTTCGACCACGTCGCGCACGGCGCGGACGGTGTAGTCGATCTCATCGGCGGTCGTTTCCTCCGAAAGCGTCAGACGCAGCGAGCCGTGTGCAATGTCGTGAATCCGACCGATGGCGAGCAGGACGTGGCTCGGGTCGAGCGAGCCGGAGGTACACGCCGAGCCGGATGAGGCGTAGACGCCCAGACCGTCGAGATAGAGCAGCAGCGACTCGCCCTCGATGCCCTCGAAGCAGAAACTCACGTTGCCGGGCAGACGGCATTCGCGGTCGCCGTTTAGAACGGCGTGCGGAATTTGGGACAAGCCGTCGATCAAACGGTCGCGCAGCGCAGCGAGCTGTGCCGCGTGCTCCGCCTGATGTGCGCAGGCTTCCTCCAGTGCTGCCGCCATGCCCATGATCGCGGGGAGATTTTCCGTTCCGGCGCGCTTGCCGCGTTCCTGTGCGCCGCCCTCGATCAGGTTCGTCAGGGCGACGCCGCGCCGTGCATAGAGCACGCCGATGCCCTTCGGCCCGTGGAATTTGTGCGCGGAAAGGGACAAAAGGTCGATGTTTTGCTCCCGCACGTCGATGGGCAGGTGTCCCGCCGCCTGCACCGCGTCGGTGTGGAACAGGACGCTCCGCGCGCGGCAAAGCGCGCCGATTTGCGCAACGGGCTGGATTGTGCCGATCTCGTTGTTCGCGTACATCACCGTGACAAGGCAGGTGTCCTCGCGAATCGCCGCCGCCACCGCCTCCACCGAGACGATGCCGTGCTCGCCGACGGGCAGAAGCGTGACCTCGAAGCCCTCTTGTTCGAGCTTTTGAAGCGTGTGCAGCACGGCATGGTGCTCGATCGCCGTGGAAATCAGGTGCTTTTTGCCCTTTCGAGCGCCGAGTTGGGCGGCGGAAACGATCGCCTGATTATCCGCCTCACTGCCGCCGGACGTGAAATAGATCTCCCGCGCCTCGCAGCCGAGGCAGGCGGCAATGCGCGCTCTGGCGTCCGCGAGCGCAGCCGCCGCAGTCTGTCCCGCCGAGTGCAGGCTCGACGGGTTGCCGTAAATCGTGTCAAAGTACGGAAGCATGGCGTTGATTGCCGCGCGGCTCATTTTGGTGGTTGCCGCGTTGTCAAGATAGATCATGGCAGCCTCCGTTCATTCCGCAAAGAGCGGGGTGGAGAGGTAGCGGTCGCCGGTGTCGGGCAGGAGGACGACGATCGTCTTGCCCGCGTTTTCCGGGCGTTTTGCCAGCTCGATGGCGGCAAACGCCGCCGCGCCGGACGAAATACCCACCAGAACGCCCTCACTTTTTCCGATCTGCCGTGCGGTCGCAAAGGCGTCCTCGGCGGTCACGGGGAAAATTTCGTCATAAATTTCGGTGTTCAGCACCGCTGGGACGAAGCCCGCGCCGATGCCTTGCAGCTTGTGTGCTCCTGCCTTGCCGCCGGCGAGCACCGGTGAAGCCGCGGGCTCTACGGCAACAATGCGAACGTCGGGCTTTTTCGCTTTCAGAAATTCGCCGACGCCCGTGATCGTGCCGCCCGTGCCGACGCCCGCGACAAAAATGTCCACTGCGCCGTCCGTGTCGGCATAGATTTCGGGACCCGTTGTTTCGCGGTGCGCCTTGGGGTTGGCGGGGTTTACGAACTGCCCTGCGAGGAACGCATTCGGCGTGACGGCGGCAAGACGCTCGGCTTCCTCGATCGCGCCGGTCATGCCCTTTGCGCCGTCGGTCAGCACCAGCTCTGCGCCGTAGGCTTTCATGAGCTGCCGCCGCTCGACGGACATCGTCTCCGGCATGACGATCACCGTGCGGTAGCCGCGCGCCGCAGCCACCGCCGCAAGACCGATGCCTGTGTTGCCCGAGGTCGGTTCGATAATGACCGCGTCGGGGCGGAGCTTGCCCGAACGCTCGGCGTCATCGATCATCGATTTCGCAACGCGATCCTTGACCGAGCCGGCGGGATTGAGATATTCCAGCTTGGCGAGGACTTTTGCCCGCAAGCCAAGCGATTTTTCAAGGTGCGTCAGCTCCAGAAGCGGCGTCCTGCCGATGAGCTGATCCGCGGAGGTGTAAATATTTGCCATATGCAATCGCTCCTTTGCCGTTGAGATTTCCTGTTGAAATTCGTTTGGTGCTTTTTGGATGATCTCTGATTTCAGTATACCTCTAAAAACCTACCTTGTCAATAGGTAATTCGCGTTCGTTGCAACCAGCCCGGATTGTAGGGTATGCTGCCCTCCGGAGGAGAGCGAAACGCGCCGCAGAGCATCCTCTGCGGCGCGTTTGGTAGGTGCAGTCATTCTGCAGGGCAGTTTACTACAGGAGGGGTTGCTGCCGGTTGGCTTACTTTTTCTCGCCTGCGACGATTTTTGCCGTGGCGCTGGCGCCGATGCGGGACGCGCCGGCTTGGATCATGGCGACCGCGTCTTCATAGGTGCGCACGCCGCCCGACGCCTTGACGCCCAGCTCCGGGCCGACCGTCTCGCGCATGAGGCGGACGTCTTCGACCGTTGCGCCGCCGGTGGAGAAGCCGGTGGAGGTCTTGACGAAGTGCGCACCGGCGAGCTTTGCCACGGCGCATGCCTTGACCTTTTCTTCGTCGGTCAGCAGGCACGTCTCGATGATGACCTTGACCTGTGCGCGACCCTTGACGGCGTTCACGACGCCCTCGATGTCGTGCTTGACGAGCTTCCAGTCGCCGGACTTGACCGCGCCGACATTGATGACCATGTCGATCTCCTTTGCGCCCTTGGCGGCGGCGTCGGACGCCTCGAATGCCTTGGCTTCCGGCGTGCATGCGCCGAGCGGGAACGAGATGACGCAGCAGGGTGTCACATCGGTGCCGGCAAGCTGCTCGGCAACAAACTGAATGTAGCACGGGTTGACGCAGACGCTCGCGGTGTGATATTCTTTCGCTTCGTCGCAGATTCTGCGGATGTCGTCGATCGACGCTTCCGGTTTCAGGTAGGTGTGGTCGATATACTTCGCCATGCCCGCGGTTTCGTTTGCGGTGGGCACTGCCTCGCAGCAGGTCACTTCTTCCGTCACCTGACGAATGAGTTCTTTGATATCCATAGTAAAATTTCCTTTCTGTTGTGTATTAAATCAGTCGGCGCGGGTAAAGAGCATGTATGTATCGCCGAAGCCGTCAAGCATTGCATAGCTCATGAGGAATTCCGTGCCGTCCTCTTCAAAGTACATGAACGTTTCCTCGTCGTCAATCCAGACGGAGTCGCCGTCGACGCTGTAAGTTCCGTTGGCATAGAAGTCGTCGGCAGTGAAGTCGAAGTCCGTCTCGGCAAGCAGCTCGGTGACGTATTCCTCGATGGTCATCTGATGTATTTCTTTGAACGCCGCGTCGATCGCTTCGCGGTCGGTGCCGTCCGCCGTGAGCTCGTCATAGAGATAGGCGACAAGCGGATTTACCATCGATGTGCGCAGGGTTGCGATGTTCGTCAGCAGGGCAGTCTCGTCGGCATACAGCTCATACGTGCCGTCGGTATAGAAATCGAGGTAGATGTCCAGATAGAACGGCTCATCCAGCTCGAACTCCACGCCCAGTTCGGAAGCGATGCTCAATTCAAGCACCTCGGTCATGTCTGCCTGCCAATACCAGCTTCCGCGCAGGTCGCTCTGCGTGCCCAGCAGCTCCAGAAGCCATGCGTAATCCGGGTCGACGGCGGCGTTCTCGCTCACCTCAAGCAAAATGTTCATTAAATCTTCCTCGCCGAGGGAGAGCAGGTCGACCGTTTCGCCGTCCAGCATCTCCGCCCGAGTGTCGGTGGCGGCGCAAGAAGCGTAGATGTCCATGTAGATTTCATCTTCCTGCACGGACAGCGTGAAATAAGCGCCGTCCTTCTCGGAAGAATAGGTCAGCAGCATCGAAACGAGGTCGACATCGATCGTCGCCATGCCGAATTCGTCGTCCAGCGTCACGGTGAATGCGCCGAAGTCCAGCACGCAGCCGTCGCTCGTCTTTTCCAGCTCGACGCGGAGCACTTCTTCGGAATCGAGGCTGAGCGCGATGCTCTCGCAGGGGTTTTTCTCGCCGTCGAGCTGACAGAGGAACGTTCCCATCTCTGCCTCAAGCTCCATCGCAACGAGGTAGCCGCGATCATCGACGAACAGAAGCAGATCCGAAAGCATACCGCCGCTCTCGGCGGAAATATCGCAGCCCGGACGGTAGAGCGCGCACTTGCGGGACTCGCCGCCGATCGTGAGCGTCCGCTCACCGGCTTCAACGTATTCATCGTCTGCCGACAGGTCTGCATCGAGCTGCATATCGGGCAGTTCGACCGACTCCAGCGCCGACTGCATCTCGTCCCATGCGTCAAAGACCTCGTCCATCCCCATCCCGTCCAACAGATCGGGCAGCTCGGACATCATTTCTTCCGGATCAACCTCGAAGGTCTTGGAATACAAGCCGGGGAAGGCAAGGCGGAACGTCTCACCATCCGTTGAATACTGCGCCCAGAGGTACATCTCGTTCGGCGCGCTCAGGTTGGAATTGAACGTCAAATCGCCCATCGCCACGTCGCCGCTGCGGTTGAGCGAGAGGGAAAGGGAGAGCGATTCCTCGCCATCGCCAAGCATGAAGTCGACGGAGCTGTAGAGATTTTTCTCCGATTGCAGAGCGATGAGTGTTTCGCCCAGCTCACGCAGGTTGCGAAGGTCGCCGACCTGCTGCTCCAGCGCCGCCGCGGTCTTGTTATAAGCGTCCATGACCCGATCCGTCGGCGTGCTGCGCAGGCAGAAGAACCAGACCAGAATGCCCGCGATCACCAGCAGCGCCACGCCGCCGAGAATCCAAGGAAGCACCTTGCGCTTCTTGGGCTGCTGTTCCGGCTGCGGGATGAATTCCTGCTGCGGCGCGGGCTCGGGCTGCGGAATGCTCTCCTGCTGCGGCGCGGGCTCGGGCTGCTGTGGGGCATATGCTTCCTGCGGTGCGGCTTCCGGCTCGGCAGACGCTGGGAAACTGTTGCCGCAATTCGCGCAGAAACGGGCTTCATCCGGCGAGGTGTTGCCGCAAAATGCGCATTGTTTCATAAGTAATTCCTCTCTTTTTTATAGGATATTACAACTATACCATAGTTTCCGACGGAAATCAAGCCGCCGTGCCTCCTCATGCGACGTCCCTGTCGGACATTCGTCCGAATCGGCTCAAAAAGTACCCTCTGACCCATGCGCGAACAGTGCTTCCACCGTTTCAAAACGGTAGCCCAGTTCCTCCCAACGGGTCAGCAGGTCATCGAGAATGGCGGCGTTGGTCTGCGACGTGCTGTGCAGCAGGACGACTGCCCCGTTGTGGATGCGCGGGATGAGCTTGGAAAACGCCTGCTCCGAGGTGGGCTGGCGATCGTTGAGCCAGTCGACATAGGCAAGACTCCAAAATACGGTGTGATAGCCCAGTTCCTGCGCCATTTTCAGGTTTTCCTCGGAATAAATGCCCTGCGGCGGTCGGTAAAATTTGTGCATCGGCTCGCCGGTGACGGTCGTGTAGAGCGTTTCGAGGTCTTCCAGCTCGCTGCGAAAGCGCTCCATGTCCGTCAGCTTCGACATGTCCCAGTGGTGATAGGTGTGGTTGCCGACGATGTGCCCCTCGGAGACCATGCGTCGCACCAGCTCCGGGTTTTGCTCAATGTAGTTGCCGACGAGGAAGAACGCCGCCGGGACGCCGTGCTTTTTGAGCACGTCCAGAATCTGCGCCGTGCAGCCGTTTTCGTAGCCCGCGTCAAAGGTCAGGTAGAGCACCTTTTCCGAGGTATCTCCCAGATATGCCGCGTTATATTCCAGCAGCCGGCGATTTTCGACGTTTCCGACCGGCGGCTGGCCCTCCGTCTGAAAGCTCAGACCCCACGAGCCGACCGGGAGCGCCGCCTCCTGCTTGACATAGGCGACCGAAAACAACGCCGCCAGCGCCGTGAGCACCACCAGCATCGGCAAATTCCGTCGCAATACTTTTCGCATACGCTTCACCTCGGTCAAGCTTATGCCCTTGTGCCGCGAACTATGTCTCTGTTGAAGCTTCCGTGCAGCGCGAAACGGACTGCTTTGCCGCAAAAATGACGGTTCATCGAACAGCTTCGATGAACCGTGCGGCGCTATGGGGCGGTGAGAGTGAGGGCGGCAGTTGGGGTGGCGGGGCAGAGGGCGACGGAGCACTGCCTTTTGCCGCTTTCTTCCAGCGTATACAGCCCAAACGGGACGCCCGCGAAGGTACACTGCGCGTGTTTGTCGTCCGCCGTATAGCTGACGACCTCACGGCGGCGCAGCGTGCCGTCCGTCAGAACAAGATCCAGCCAGCCACCGCTTCCACCGGAAAGCCGTACCGTGACCGTGAGCGTGCCGGTCTGCCCGCTCGTCAGGTGCAGACGTTCGCCGTCGCTCCAGCCGAAGCCCCGCAGCAGCTCCGCGCTGCCGTCTTCGTGCAGGTAAAACGCGGCGCTTCCGTATTCCGTGACGGCGCTGTACTCACCCGGCTCGATCGGCGTGGTGCGCACCTGCCCGGCAGCGTCGGGCGTGAGCGTTTCCAACGCCGTTCCGTCCGCCGCGCAAAGCAAAATATACGCCGACGGCTCGTCCGCGCAAAGCACCAGCCGCACGCAGGTCGCCCCGACGGTTTCCCCGACCGACGTTTCCGAATTGTCGGCAAAGACGGCGCCGATCGTCCCGGCGGAGATCGCCACCGCCATCGCCATCAGCAAGCATGCGCAGCACAGCCGCAGCGCAGAGCGTTTCATATGGATTCCCCCTTTTCTGCCCACAGTATAACGGGTGGGGGGAACGGAAAAAGGTCGAGAAAAACAGGTATAAAAAATTTTTTCCGTGGCGATACTGATGCTCGGAGGTGCTAATATGCAAAATAACAAATTCAAAGGCTTGCGCACCTTTGTCAAGGAGAAGGGCTATTACATAGTCCTGCTCCTGTGCGCAGCCGCCGTAGGAGTATCGGGCTATTTTCTGCTGACCGGCAAGCAGGACGCGACGCCGGTCGATGTCAAGACCACCAACGCACCCACGCCGTCCTCGTCACTGCACGCACCGTCACGGGAGGCGGTGGCGACGCAGGGCGTCACAACGCCGACCACCGAGGCACGGATGAGCATCCGCCGTCCGGTCGACGGAGAACAGATCACCGCATTTTCAGCCGATCAACTTGCCTATAACGAGACAACGCGCGACTGGCGCACGCACGAGGGTGTCGACCTGAGCGCCGCGCAGGGGCAGGAGGTGCTTGCCGCCGCGGACGGCACGGTTCACACGATCTATGAGGACAAGGCGTTGGGGATGACCGTCGTTTTGCGGCACGCGAACGGCTACACGACGCACTATTCCAACCTCGCAGAGGACGTTTCCGTCCGCGTCGGGGACAGTGTGAGCGCAGGGGACGTGCTCGGAACAGTCGGGCAGACGGCAAACATTGAAACTGCTACCGCGCCGCACCTGCATTTTGCGGTCTATTGCAGCAGCGTCCCGACAGACCCGCTGACCTTTTTGCGGGAAGAATAACCAAAACGGAGAAGTCGAACGACTTCTCCGTTTGCGTTATTCCAATTGGTCGAGGTTCTTCGAAAACGCGGGCAGGCAGTGTTCGATGAACCATTCCAGTTCCGGAAGCTGCATGGCGTCCAGCGCGGCGCGGGTCTGCGCGGCGGCGGATTCAAATTCCTGATTGCCGGCTTTCAGCTCCTCAATGCACTTGATGTGCGCCGAGAGCTTGTCCGCCGCCTTGACGATGTCGTGCATTTTGCGGTCTATTGCAGCAGCGTCCCGACAGACCCGCTGACCTTTTTGCGGGAAGAATAACCAAAACGGAGAAGTCGAACGACTTCTCCGTTTGCGTTATTCCAATTGGTCGAGGTTCTTCGAAAACGCGGGCAGGCAGTGTTCGATGAACCATTCCAGTTCCGGAAGCTGCATGGCGTCCAGCGCGGCGCGGGTCTGCGCGGCGGCGGATTCAAATTCCTGATTGCCGGCTTTCAGCTCCTCAATGCACTTGATGTGCGCCGAGAGCTTGTCCGCCGCCTTGACGATGTCGTGCGTTGCCTCGTCCGTTTCATAAACCAGCGGCGCATAGTGCTCGCGCAGTTCCTCCGGCAGCATTGCCAGCAGCTTTGTGCCGGAGACGTGCTCGACCTGCTTGTACGCCGTCTTGATCTCCGGGTTGAAATACTTGACCGGAGTGGGCAGGTCGCCCGTCAGGATCTCGGACGCGTCATGAAACAGCGCGGCGGTGGCGCAACGTTCGGGGTCTGCGTCCATGCCGAGAATGTCGCGGCGAATGAGCGCCAGCCCGTGCGCAAGCACGGCGACCATGTGGCTGTGCTCCTGCACATTTTCGGAAAAGCTGTTGCGCATCAGTCCCCAGCGCGTGATATAGCGCATGCGGGAAAGCAGGGCGAAAAAGGGATATTCGGTCATCGTTCAATCCTCTTCAAAGTCGTATTCCGTCACGCGGTGCGGGCGGCGGTGCGGGACGGGCGCGGGCGTGCGGGAGGGCACTGCGGGGCGGTACGGCTCGGCGCGGACGGCGGAGGCGATCTCGGAATAGAGCCGATAGAACTCCGCCGCAGTGCCGGGCACAGTGCGGGCGTCCGTCAGCCACGGGCATGCCTCGGTTTTTTGGTCGCCGAAGCGGCGCACAAAGGCGCGCCCCACGCCGAGCTGCTCGGCAAAGGGCAGCATGCGGTAAAAATACTGTCCGTCCGCGCGGGACAGGCGCTGCAAGCTCTCGCGGTCGGCGCGGCGCAGGAACGAGCGCAGCCCGAGAAGGCGGACGACCAGCTCTTCGCCGACGGCGGTGCGCTTGCCGCCGAAGAGGGTGACAAGCCCGCAGAAGGCTTGCAGCAGGAGATTCAGGAACATCATGCCGGAGCATCCCGCGCCGTTTCCGAAGCGGAGCAGGACGACTGCCGCGGCAGCGCCGGGCAGCAGCCAAAGC
>CAYRMX010000003.1:0-30878 GCA_964425295.1 uncultured Oscillospiraceae bacterium
CGGCAGCCTGACCAGCTTCTCCCATATCACCAAAGACCCCATCATTCAGAAATACATCAACGTCCTCGGCGAGGCGGTCGATCAGGTCGGCGGCCCGCAGATCCGCAACATCGGAACGATCGGCGGCAACACCTGCAACGGCGTTACCTCGGCAGATTCCGCATCTACCCTCCATGCGTGGGAAGCGATCGTCGAGCTGACCGGCCCGAACGGCGTGCGCCGTGTCCCGATCAAGGACTTCTACAAAAAGGCAAAGGTCGTCGATATCCGCGAGGGCGAGATCCAGACCGCCATCCTCATCCCCAAGGCGAGTTACGAAAACACCTACGGCTACTATATCAAGTACGCCATGCGCAACGCCCTCGACATTGCGACCAACGGCTGCTCGGTCAACGTCCGCCTGTCTGCGGACAAGAAGACCTTTGAGCGCGTCCGTGTGGCTTACGGGGTCGCAGGGCCGATCCCCATGCGCGCGCCGACGGCGGAAGCTTTCCTCAACGGCAAGCCCGTCACGGCGGAAAATATCGAAGTCTTTGCCCGCACGGTTCTCGAGGACATCAATCCCCGTGATTCGTGGCGCGCGAGCAAGGCACTGCGCCGGCATGTTGCGGTCGAGTCCGCCAAGCGCTGCGCGATCGAAGCGGTCAAGAGAGCAGGAGGTGCGCTGTAATGGAAAACCGGTATCGGCTCGTGAAGTACAATCTCAACGGCAAGGACGTCGAGCAGATGGTCGATGTCCGTGCGTCCCTGACGGACATGCTGCGCAACGATTTCCGCATGACCTCGGTCAAAAAGGGCTGCGAGGTCGGCGAATGCGGTGCGTGCACCGTCCTGATCGACGGCGAAGCGTTCAATTCCTGCATTTATCTCGCGGTATGGGCGAACGGCAAGCATATCCGCACGCTCGAAAGTCTGACCGGCCCGAACGGTGAGCTGTCCGACATCCAGCAGGCGTTCATCGACGAGGCGGCGATCCAGTGCGGCTTCTGCACGCCCGGCTTCATCATGAGCGCGTGGGAAATTCTGGAAAGCGGAAAGGAATATACCGACGCCGAGCTGCGCAAGCTCCTGTCGGGGCATCTTTGCCGTTGCACCGGCTATGAAAACATCATCCGCGCTGTCAAAAAGACCATGTATAAGCGCCTCGGCAAGGAAATGCCGGAAGAATCCTAAGAAAGTATGAGAAACCCTCTCGGAAGCACCGTTTCCGAGAGGGTTTACTATACTATTTTAGGGCAGCTTCAAAGGCTTCCAGCGCCGTGCGGTCTTCCGCCGTGAGCGGGAAATAGAACTGTCCGCCGTTTTTCCAGACGGCTTTGCGGAAGTGCTCCGGCCCGTCCAGCTCCGTGAAATCGCGGCAGACGCACGGCGGCACAAAGGCACGACCGAGCGTTTTTGCCGCGGCAAACTCGCCGCGCAGACGGAAAATATGCTCGCGGGAGCGCCATTTGCGAACCAGATCGTAAAACACGCCCTCCCGACTGACCACGCGCACAAAGCGGTAGTCCGGGCAGAGTGTCAGGGTGTCATAATGCGTCAATTTCGCAGACCTCCTTCGCCTCAAGCTGTTTCCATTGTACCTTGGAACGCGGCGCTTGTCAACCTCCGTGCCCCGCAATTTGACCGAACATCAGGAATTTGCGCGGGAAAGGAAGCTTTGCAGACGCGGCGTCTGCGGGTGCGCGAAGAGTGCCTTTGCTTCACCTGTTTCGGCGATCAGCCCCTCGTCCATGAAGATTACTCGGTCGGCGACGTCGCGGGCAAATTCCATTTCATGCGTGACGATTATCATGGTCGTCTTTTTCTGCGCAAGCTGACGCAGCACGCGCAGCACCTCGCCCGTCAGCTCCGGGTCGAGCGCCGAGGTCGGTTCGTCGAAGCAGAGAATGTCCGGGTGCATCGCCAACGCCCGCGCAATGGCGACGCGCTGCTGCTGCCCGCCGGAGAGCTGGTGCGGGTAGAGCGCCATTTTGTCTGCCAGCCCCACCTGCTCCAAAAGCGTCTCCGCTTCCTGCGAAAGGGCGGCAAGCTGTGCCTTCTGCGCGGCGCGATCTTTGACCCGCTCACGGATTTGAAGCTCCGCCGCCAGTGTGACGTTCCGCTTGGCGGTATATTGCGGAAACAGATTGAAATTCTGGAAAACCAGCCCGAAATGCAGCCGATTTTTTCGAATTTCCGCCTCCGCGCGGTGCGACGGGTCGGCGGCATCGAAGACCGTTTTCCCACGCACGGCAATCGTCCCCGCGTCCGGCGTTTCCAGAAAATTGATGCACCGCAGGAGCGTCGTTTTGCCGCTGCCCGACGAGCCGATGACGGCAAGCGTCTCGCCCTCTGCGAGCGAAAAGTCGATGCCGCACAGCACCTCTGCGTCCGCGCCGAAGCGCTTGCGCAGCCCTTGAACCTCCAAAATCGGCATATGCCCCTCCTATACGATGCGGAAATAGTTCAGCCGCTTTTCCAGCTTGCCCAAAAGCAGGGTGAGCGCGCCGCTGAACGCCAGATAATAGATGCCCGTGAAAAACAGCGGCCAGACCAACCCGTCGCTCTTCATGAACGCTTCGCCCGCCCAGATGACCTCCTGCAGGGCGATGATGCGCGAAAGCGCGGTGTCTTTGACGAGCGTGATGACCTCGTTGGACATCGACGGGACAATCCGCTTGACCACCTGAAGCAGCGTCACGCGGAAAAAGATCTGACGCTTTGTCATGCCGAGCACCTCGCCCGCCTCGCGCTGCCCGCGCGGGACGGACTCAATGCCGCCGCGGTAGATCTCGGAAAAATAACAGGCGTAGTTGAACACGAACGCCACCACCGTGGCAAGAAAGCGCCCGCTTTCGCCGCTGCCCCACCAGTTGTTGTGCAGCAGCAGCCCCGGGCCGTAATAGATGAGCATGAGCTGGATCATCAGCGGCGTGCCGCGCACGACCCAGACCACCAGCCGCGTCAGATAGCGCAGCGGGCGAAGCCTGCTCATTGAGCCGAGGGCGATGACCATGCCCAGCGGGATGGCGCCGAGGAGCGTCAGCGCGAACAGCTCCAGCGTGGTCACAAAGCCGGTGTTCAGCGCCTGAAATACCGTCGAAAACATCGGATTATTCCGCGTCTGCCAGCACCAGACCGTATTTGTCCGCCAGCGCCTGAAGCGTGCCGTCGGCGCGATAGCCGTCGAGGATCTCGTCGACCTTCGCCGCCATCTCCGAGCCTTTGCGGAAACCGATGCCGTATTCCTCGTCCGTCAGAATCGCCGCGACGCCAAGCGCTTCATAGCTCGTGCCCTCGCCGGTCATCGCGTCTGCCATCGTGCGGTCGATAATGCATGCGTCCGAAGTGCCCGCCGCGACCTCCATCAGTGCCGCCGACTGCGTTTCCACCTCGTTGAGCTTGCCGACCTCCATCTCCGACGCAACGCCTGCGCCCGCCGAGCCTGCTTCCACCGCTACCGTCAGCGTGGAAAGGTCAGTGTATGCCGCATCCGCCGCCATCACGACGACCTGCGAGTTGAGAATGTAGGGCTTCGTGCATTCCATCGAGCTGAGGACCTCGTCCGTCAGCGTCATGCCGTTCCATGCGCAGTCGATCGTTCCGGCGTTCAGCTCCATGATCTTGCTGTTCCAATCGATCTCCAAAAATTCAACCTCAAGAGACAGCTCCTTGCAGACCATGCGCGCAAGCTCGGCGTCAAAGCCCGTCCATTCGCCGTTCTCGTCGGGATAGTCCATCGGCGCGTAGTTCGTGATGCCGACAACGAGCTTTCCGTTGTCCTTGATCGTCTCCCAGTCCGACTTGTCCTTTGCGCAACCAGCAAAGAGGGATGCCACCAGCAGCAGCGCCATGCAGATTGTAAGCAGTTTTTTCATGTTTCATTTCCTCCGTTTCGCCCGCATTGCGGGAATGATGATGGTTGTTGCCCGGCCCGCGAGGGAGTTGATGGTTTTGGCATCCGCAGGGAACGGCTTTTGACGCAGTCGATGCGACGTCATTGACCGATATCTGCGCCGACAACGCGGTGCTGAACTCTGCTTATAGTTTAGCATGGTAATGTGGTAATGTATAGAAGTAAAAGCCACGAATTTTCAAAAAACTTTCGCCGCCTTTTTGGAAGAATCGCCAAAACGCAGCATTTTTCCCGCCGCGCAGGGGGACGGCGTCCCCGACGTCCCATTGATCCGCCACCGGCATTCGCATTTGTAAAATAAATATGAATGCGGGGATTTTCAGCTTGGCTTCAGGAAAAAGCCGTACTATAATAACAGTGCTGAAACGGAATGACACGACCGAAACAAAATTGAAGCGAGGCAAACGGGCAGCGCTCCTGCGGCAAAGGAAGCAGGTGCGGGGCGGTTTGAAACACACCACGGGGAGGCGCGAGAAATGAAAATCCTGGTCATTGAAGACGAAAAAATGCTGGCGGACTCGATCAAGGCCATGCTGGAACGCAAGGGCTTTCAGGTCGAGGCGGTCTACGACGGCGAAAGCGGCGCGGAATATGCCGAGCTGGGCATTTACGACCTGCTGATCCTCGACGTGATGATGCCGAAAATGGACGGCTTTGAGGTCGCGCGGCAGGTGCGGCGTAAGCGCTGCAATACGCCGATCCTCATGCTGACCGCCCGCTCGGAGGTGCAGGATCGGATCGCCGGGCTGAACGCCGGAGCGGACTATTACCTGACCAAGCCGTTCGACTCCGGCGAGCTGCTTGCCAGCATCAATGCGCTCCTGCGGCGGCAGGGCGCACAGGTCAACGAGCTGGCGTTCGGCAACACTGCCCTCGATTTGGAGAGCGGGATGCTTCTGTGCGGCGGCAAAACGGAGCGCCTGACAGCGCGGGAATTCGACGTTATGCGGCTTTTGCTGCGCTCGGGGGCGCGAAATCTGTCAAAATCCGCCATTCTTTCGCACATCTGGGGCTTGGATTCCAATGCGGTGGAGAACCATGTGGAGGTCTATGTGGCGATTTTGCGCAAAAAACTCAGCGCTGTCGGCTCAAGCGTCCGAATCGTTTCCAGCCGCGGGCTGGGATACCATTTGGAGGTCGAGGAGCGATGATCAAGAAGCTGCGGATCAAATTCGTGTGCATTGTCCTGTCCGTTTCGCTGCTGATGGTGGGCGGGATTCTGGGCGTCGTGCTGCATTTCACGGAGAAAAACATGCAGATGCAGAGCCTGAGCATGATGCGCGCCGTCGCCGCCGACCCATTTCAGCAGAGCAACCTGACCGTGCAGGGCGACGGTGTTCGCCTCCCGTTTTTTACCGTGCAGATCAGCAGCATCGGCGAGCTGATCACCGCCAGCGGCGGCTATTTTGATCTGTCCGACCGCGAATACATTCAGCAGGTCATCAACGACGCTCTCCGCTCGCCCGACGAGAGCGGCGTTTTGGAAGAATACGAGCTGCGCTATCTCAAAACCGTCTCGCAGTACGGGCTGTCGATCGTCTTTGCCGACACGGCGACGGAGCGCGCGACGATGCGCAGTCTGGTGCAAAGCTGCGTTTTGATCTTCGTGGCGGCGACGGCGGTGTTTTTTGGACTGAGTATCCTGCTTTCCAGCTGGGCGATCAAGCCGGTGGAGGCGGCGTGGACACAGCAGCGGCAGTTTGTCGCCGACGCGTCGCACGAGCTGAAGACCCCGCTTTCCGTCATCATGGCGAACGCAGAGCTGCTGCAAAACGGCGCGGAGGACAAAAAATTCGCGCAGGACATCTTGACGACGAGCTATCAGATGCGCTCGCTTGTCGAAGAACTGCTGGAAATGGCGCGGGTGGACAGCGGCAACGTGCGCATGGAGCTTGCGGAGCTGGACTTCAGCCGGACGGTGCGCGACGCGGTGATGTCCTTCGGACTGCTCTATGAGGAGCGCGGACTGGGGCTGCGCAGCGCGGTCGAGGACGGAATTTTCGTGCGCGGCAGCGAGCACCATCTCTTTCAGGTGCTCGACGTCCTGCTGGACAATGCGCTGAAATATTCCGCGCCCGGCATGGTCAGCGTTGACCTGCACCGCAGCGGAAAGAGCGCCGTCCTCTCCGTCGCAAGCCCCGGCGAACCGTTGAGCAAAGCGGAGCTGCGCGATATTTTCAAGCGCTTTTACCGCGCGGACAAGGCGCGCGCCATGAACGGCAGCTACGGTCTGGGGCTGTCCATCGCGGAGTCCGTCGTGCAGGCGCACAGCGGCAAGATCCGGGCAGAGAGCGTGCCGGACGGCAACGTGTTTTACGTTCGGCTCCCGCTGCTGCGCTGAAAAGAGTATACAAAACCCGGTCGGGGACGCGGAATGCGCTGCGTCCCCGACGTTTTTTGTCGAACGAGGGGGAAACGGGGGCGGAAGTGTCGACAGAAAAAAAGATTTCGGAGAATTGCGTAAACTTCCCTGAGAATGGGAATGTGGATTTGTATAGTTTTTTTGACCAAACTACTTTACAATGACGGTAAAAAATGGTATGATTGAGCGGTCAACAGTTCAGATTAAACGACTTTTATGCAGAATAATTAGTATGTAACACGACAATATAAAAGCTATATATATAGCGTCACTTGATGCTTGAATAAGGGGCGAAATACAGATGAAACACGGGGGTTTGAAAACGGTCGGCACGGTGCTTGCGCTGGTGCTGTGTGCGGTGTTTCTGTTTCTGCTCGTCTGCAACGTGACGATCATCGTCAAGGGCTCGCTCCATCCCGAAACGCCGCCCACGGTCTTCGGCGTCGCGCCGATGGTCGTGCTCTCCGGCTCGATGAGTGGCAGCGCGGACGGGCACATCGAGGTCGGCGACCTCATCTTCGTGACCGAGGCGGACGTCGATTCCCTCAAGGTCGGGGACGTCGTGTCCTACATGCAGGGGCGCACGGTCGTCACGCACCGCCTGATCTCCGTCGAGACGGGCGCAAACGGCGATGCGCTTTACATCACCAAGGGTGACGCCAACAACGCCCCGGACGAGCCGATCGCCGCAGGGGATATCGTGGGCGTCTACCGTTTCCGCATTCCGAAGCTCGGCGATTTTGCGATGTTTTTGCAGCAGCCGCTCGGCATGGCGGTGTTCATCGGTGTGCCGATCTGCGCGTTCATTGTCTATGACGTCCTGCGCCGCGGCCGCACCAAGAGCCGCGAGGCGGCGGAAAACGAACGTTTGAAAGCGGAATTGGAGGCGTTGCGCGCCGCCCGACGCGAAGAGGAAGGATAATTTAATTAAGGATATATTGCACTCTGCACAAGCCACATCGGCGCTTTCGCGTCGGCAGAGCGCAGGAATATATTAAGAAGCTTTTTAGGAGATGATTGCAATGAAGAAACATTCCGCGTGGAGACTCGCCGGGCTGCTTCTGGTTCTCGTTCTGGTGACGTCCTGCTTTGTCGGCGGCACGTTTGCCAAGTATGTGACCGGCGGCACGGGCACGGACACCGCGAGAGTTGCGAAGTTCGGCGTCACGGTCACTGCCAACGGCAGCACCTTCGCCGCTGACTATGCAACGGATGATACGTCGG
Organism: uncultured Oscillospiraceae bacterium; assembly: GCA_964425295.1. GTDB lineage: Bacteria > Bacillota > Clostridia > Oscillospirales > Oscillospiraceae > JAZOXB01. Next base: position 7,482 of record CAYRMX010000003.1, read on the forward strand.
TTGCGAGCACGATTTCAAAGTCGGTCGTTTCGTCCGATAATTCCAAGCTGGTCGCGCCCGGAACGTCCGGCAATATGACCTCCGTCACCCTCGCCGGCACGCCCGAGGTCGCCGTGAACGTCAAGTACGAAGCGACCTTCACCCTGAACGACGAGTGGAAAGACGCTGGCGATAACTTCTACTGCCCGCTTGAGATCAAGGTCGGTACGACGACTTACAAGGGCACGGCTTACACGAGCGCCGACGAATTTGCCGCCGCCGTGGAAGCTGCGATCGAAGTCTACAGCAAGAACTACACTGCCAATAACAACTTGGCGACCACCGCGACCGCTCCCGCCGTTTCGTGGAGCTGGGCGTTCGAGGGCGACAACGTCAAGGACACCTACCTCGGCGATCAGGCAGCCGCCGGCCATGCCGCAACGGTCACGCTCACCGTCGTGACGACGGTCACGCAGATCGACTGATTTCGGCTTGACCGATCTCGGAGCTCCCTCCGCCTCGTGGCGGGCGGAGAGAGCTCCGGCATAAATATCGGTCGCCTTTTGCGGGGCGCTCGATATTTGTGCCGGAAAAAATCTTGCGAAAGGAGCGGAATATGCGAAAAACGCTAAACGACCGGCTGCTTCCGGTCGTGCTGATCCTTTTTGTGCTGCAAGTGCTTCTGCTCCCTGCGCTGCTCGGCGTGACTTACGCCAGCCGGAGCCACAAGCCGGAGCACATCCTCACTTATGAAAAGCGCCGCCTGACGTGGGACAGGTCTACCGAGGTCGGCGAGGACGGCACTGCACTGCTCGACCTGTTCGACCCCGAATACCGCAACATCCGCGCTGACGACGGCGAAAACGTCGTTGCGCCGGGCGAAGCTGCGGCGTGCGTGATCCGTCTGCAAAATACCGCGAAGTATGCCGTCGGCTACACCGCCGTGCTCTATGTGCTTGCGGACGCCGACCTGCCTGTCGCGGTGGCGCTCTCGGGCGAGGGTTTTTCCGACGCCGCGCGCTATGCCCTGCCGGAAAGCGCGCAGAATGCGCAGATCGTGCGTGCCGTTTCGGGCGAGCTGGGCGCGGGACGGATGCAGGAATTCGACATTGACTGGGACTGGGCGTTCGAAAACGGCGTCGACGTGGAGGACACCGCCCTCGGCGACGACGCCGCGGATGGCAATGCCGCCGCGCTGACCCTCGGTTTCTACCTCACCGTCGCGGATGACGACGTGACCGTCGAGCCTGTCCCGCCGGACACCGGCGACGGCACGAACCTCTGCCTTTACCTCATCTTAATGCTCTCCAGCGGCGCGGCACTGACCGTTCTGCTCGTCGAGCGTTTCCGCAATCATGGCAAAAAAGACGCTTAAGGTGCTTGGACGCGTACTGAGCGGCACGCTGACGGCAGCGCTGGTCTTCCTGCTCGGCTGTCAGGCGTATGCTCTTGCGGCAAAGCTTGTGCAAAAGCAGCCGTATGCAACGGTGTTCGGCTTTCACGCCGCCGTCGTGCTCACGGGCAGCATGTCGCCCGAAATCGAGCCGAACGACCTGATCGTGACGCGCGCGCAGGACGACTACGCCGTGGGCGACATCGTGACCTACCAAACCGACGGTGCGCCCGTCACGCACCGCATCATCGCTCGAACGGACGGCGGTTTTATCACGCAGGGCGACGCGAACAACGCGCCAGACGCCGAAATTCCCGCAAGCGGCGTCATCGGCAGGGTCGTTCTCACCGTTCCCAAGGTCGGGGCGGTCATCGACTTTTTGCAGACGCCGCCGGGCATGCTCTGCATGGCGGCGGGGCTGGGACTGCTGCTCTTTCTTCCGAACCGCAGAAAATCTACCTGAAAGGCGGGTGAATGCCCGTGAAAACCGAAAAACGCAAGCTGCCCCTGCGGGCATACCTGCTCTATCTTCTGCTGCTGTCCCTGCTGCTCACGGGCGTGACGTTTTCAAGCTACGTCACTTCCAGCGGCAACAGCGATTCCGCCCGCGTGGCGAAGCTGGGCAGACTCTACCTCACCGAAAACGGCGCGGAATACACGGGTGACGTCTCGTGGAACGTCCAGCCGGGCGTGGCGATCGTCAAAAATCCGGTCGTCCATTTTGAAAGCAGCGAGCTTGCGTGCTATGTCTTCTTCACCGTCGACGCCGAGGGCTTCACCCTGACGGACGGCGAATATTGCAGCGAAAACGGCTATCTGACTTTCCGCGTCGCGGACGACTGGGATTCTTTCACGCACACCGACGGCTCGACGGTCTATTATGCCCTCGCTCCGGCGAACGCCGCCGTGGAAAAGGCGGTCATCGCCGATGGCGGCAGGATCGCCGTCAGCAGCGAGATGAGGCGTTCCGAGCTTGCGGAAGAACTCACGCCACTGTCCATCGAAATTAAGGCGACCGCTGTGCAGTTCGGCGCCTTCGATACCCCTGCCGCCGCCTATGCCGCCGTCCGCTGACGACGCGCAACACCCGTAGGGCGGCATGTCCTCATGCCGCCGCGGATGGGGCATGCCACAGCCCTACCTTATTGTAAAATATCAGAAATGGAGCGCTTATGAAACACACACGTCGGACAACTGAATACTCGCGCAGGGTGGTGACGTTACTCCTCTGCGTCAGCGTGCTGTTCGGCGTGTTTCCCGCCCTGCCCGCGGCGGCGGTCGACGCGCCGACGCTCTGCATTGAATACGCCGGAGAGGAGACGCAGGGCTTCTCTCTCCCGCGCACGGAAAAGGCGGCGCTTTCCGCCGTCTGCGGCGCAGCCGTGTCTTATCAGTGGCAGATCTTGGCGGACATCGAGAGTGGCTTGTGGGTCGATATCTACGACGGCACGCAGCGCACGCTGAACGTCTCGAACGCCCTGCTTGCGCCGGTGCTCGACGCGGCGGGCAGCGCCTATGTCCGCGCAAAGGTCGAAACGGCGGAGCAGACGCTTGTTTCCGAGCCGGTCTGCGTCACCGTGACCGAGCCGGAAATGCCCGGAACGACCGCGCCGCTGACCGTGCAGACCCGCCGCCCCGCCTTGACGAGCGAAAGCGACCTCATCACGATTCACATCAACTACCTCGACGCCGTGAGCGGCAACGCGATCTATACGAATTATTCCGCGCAGATCGACAAGGGCACCACCCTCTCGCAGAGCGTGACCTCGCCGACCTATATCGGCTACCGCCCGTATTATGACCCGACCGACCCCGCCACGGACGACCCTGCGCAGTGTACGATCGCCGCCGACGTCATCCAAATCGACATTCCCGCCGACTACGCCGCCGACGACTACACGGTCAACGTCTATTACAAGGCGACCGTCGTCACTTACGCCGTGCGCTATTTCTTCCAGAACATCGGCGACGACTTTTACACCGAGGACTCCGGACTCTACCGCCTCGGCACAGCCGAAACGGGCACGGTCATCGCCGACGTCGACCTCTCCGTCGATGTCGAGGGCTTTACGAAGCTCTATCACTATCCCGAAACGATCGCGGGCGACGGCTCGACGGTTTTTGAGTGCTATTATGACCGCAATTACAGCATGCTGAAGTTCAATCTCGGCGGCGGCTACGGCACAGACCCGATCTACGCCCGCTACGGCACGCACATTCTGGTCAACGAGCCGAAGCGCGCGGGCTATGAGTTCCGAGGCTGGCAGCTCATGGACGCCGAGGGGAACTACGGCGAGACGCTTGTCGAGCTTCCGGCAACTGTCCCGAACGACAGCCGCACCTACCGCGCCGTCTGGCAGATGGTCGACAGCAGCTATACCATTGCCTATTGGCTGCAAAACGCCAATGACGACAACTATACCTACATCGGCGCAGAGACGCGCACCGCACAGTCCGCCGCTTATGTTGAGGCGGGCGACTACCTGCGCGCGGACACCCTGCTTTGCGGGCAGGGCGAGGTGAGCCTTGCCCATGAGCACACGGGAAACTGCTATCCGCAGGGCTTCAAGCATTTGGTTTATGACGGCGAAAAGACCGAAGCGGTGAACGAACGGATCATCGTCGCGGGCGACGGTTCTTCGCATATCAACATCTATTATACGCGAAAATATTACACTCTCCGCTTCATCTATGCCCGCGAGTATGACCCCGATTATAACGTGGGAAATCCGGGGGCTTACCCGGAGGCGGCGGGCTACGCCATCCCCGGCGGCAGCACCTACGGCTTCGGCAACAAAAACTCGCAGTCAAGCTGCTGGCCGAACGGCGTCGGCAGCGATTATGACCTGACGGAGCTGATGCGCGGGGTAAAAAAGTGGCATGCAGAAATATGGGGCACGATCGATGCGCTCCCGGAGCTGAACACCGACCGATATGAAACGGGTGTCTATCCCGCGCCCGGCGAGGGCTATAACGGCTCGGACTACGACTATGACGGCGACCGCTATTACTATTTTGACCTGACCGCCCGCTACGGCACCGACCTGACCGAGCTTTGGCCCTCGGACGTATTCAAGCAGATCGAAGTTCCGTATCATGCTGCGCAGGCGGCGGGCGCATGGGGCGAGGGCGAATGGGGACATTATGCCTATTTTGCCGGCTGGAACGGCGAATTCAAGGTGAATTACTCCCTGCAAAAGACCAACAGCACCGTCAAGGGCTTTTATCAGAAGCTCGATGACGGACTGCTCTTCGGCAATGCTTACAGCTACGAAAGTGACACCAAGATCGACCGCGTTATCACAACGAAAGCGACCGACAGCGGGGAAGAGGTCACGTCTTATCTGAACTATTACCTCGGTTTCTATGATAACGGCGCAAGCGTCGCATGGAGCATCCCGCGGGAGTGGAACTATCACTATTATCTTCCGATCCTCGACGGCATGCTGACCGATGCGCAGAAAACGCAGCTTAAGGACGCCGGCGAGCCGATGGAGCTGAACGGTACAACCTATTATTACTACGCTCTCAACGACGAGTATTATTATCTCTATAAGATCGTCGTGACGAACGACAACGCTCAGGCTGCGAGCGACCAGACGCAGTGCATGCTGACCGGCTTCGACTTCGCCGCCGGCAGCGGCATGACCGATTCCTGCCCGCGCGCCGAGAAGATCAAAAATCCGAATCTGCCCGACAAGCGTATGTCTTTCACGCTCCGTATGTTTTATAAGCGGCATGAATTTACGCTGGGGCTGTATAATTATAACGATTATTACGACGTCGTGAGTGCCGTGCCCTATGAAGCGGTGCTCGACCGCTACCTCCTTGACGACAGCGGCGCGATCCGCGTCCCCGATCAGCCCGAGGGCTTGGAACCGAACGCTTACGTCTTCGGCGGATGGTATACCTCGCAGCAGTGGATCGACGGAACGGAATACAAGCCCGGCGATACGATGCCCGACAACAACCGCGAGCTTTATGCCAAGTGGACGCCGAATGTTTATACGGTCAATTTCTTCCAAACCTACGACGATATGCTCGCCTTTGAAGCGGGCGACACGAGCGTTGTGCCGCTCAAGACCCGCTCCGTGCAGCACGGCAACGTCGTCGGCAGCGTCGAAAACCCGACTCGCGCGCAGTATGAGTTCAGCGGCTGGTTCTATATGAAGTACGCCGAAAAGGCGGCGTTCACCCCGTTGGATTTCCCCGTGAAGTCCGATCTTAACCTCTTCGCCGAGTGGAACTCCAACTCCGCCCAGCCGTACCTGATCCAGTACGCTCTGAAGGACGCGGAGACGGATGCGGCGTGGAACACGGCGCTGAACCGTGTCGCAGGTAGCGCGCCGAGGCGGAACTATGCCTATTCCGCAACGGTCGACGGCGAAACGCGCACCTACGTCGCGCTGGAAGACGGCTATCATCTGCAAATCGCCGCGCCCTCGGCGGGCTATGCCTATCAGGGCAACACCCGCACGTTCCTGCCCAAGAGCGGCGTACCGCAGCAGCAGCTCTACGACGACTATAACGCCGGCTACTACCCCACCTCCTCCGGCCACTCCATCACCATCGCCTATGAGGAGGACAAGGACAGCCTCACGCACAACATCTTCACCTTTACCTATGTCTATCTCGGCAGCGTGGACTACCGCGTCGAATACCGCGACCGTATCACGAACGCCCTGCTCACCGACAAGGGCGTCGGCGACGGCGGCAGCGGCATTGCGCACAAAACCACCGCAATGGGCGTCGTGACCGAGCGCTTCGCGCCCATCGCCGACTATATCCCCGACGCATTTTACAAAAAGCTCATCCTTGCTGTCGAACAGGACGAACACGGCAATTATGTCGGCTCGAAGAACAATGTTATCACATTCTATTATACGACAAATTCCGAGAGCACGTTCTATGCCGTCCATTATATGTTTCAAAACGTCGACGGCAGCGGCTACACCGAGGGCGCAAGCGTCACCGAGGGCATCGCCAAGATCGGAAGCAGCATCGCCCTCGACCCTGCCGCGCGCAGCGGCTTCACGATGAAAGACACCGCCGTGCTCAAGTCCGGCGGGACGGAAACCGAGCTGACCTATGCCACAGCGAGCGGCGGCTTCCGCTTTACCGTTGACGCCGACGGCTCGGAGCTGTATGTCTATTATGACCGCAACCCGCAGACCTACGCCGTCTATTACCTCCTCGACGGAACGGACGTTTCCGACCTTTCCGCCATCCCCGCCGAGAACATCCTCGCAGAAACCGTCACCGGCAGCGGCGTCTTCGGCGCAACCGTCACCGCTGCGCCCAAGACGATCGAGCATTATAACTGCATCACCGAGGGCGCGCAAAGCATCACTCTGCGCAGCAATGACCGCGAGAATTATATTGTATTTTTCTATACGCCGTGGCTGTATAACGTGCAGTACCGGGCGTGGTCGCTCGGCGGCGGCACGTTCGACGTCACGAGCGAGACAAAGACGGGCAGCTTCACCGGCTCTGCCCCCACGGCGGACGAGGGCTATACCTTCGGCGGCTGGTATCTCGACGCGGCGTGTACGCAGCCCGTCGGCGCGCTGCACACCGTCGAAGCGGGAACAAATCGCCTTGTTCCGAATGCGGACAACCTCGCCCTCCAGCCGAAGACGAATGTTTTCTATGCCAAGTTCGTCACCGCCCTCGGCAATCTTACGGTTACCCGCACAAACACCGCCGACGAGGGCAGCGGCACGCAAAACTTTGTCTATCGCATTACGTCTGCGACCGCCCCCGACTTTGTCATCTTCCTCACGCTGCACGGGAATGACAGCGTGACCGTCAGTGACCTCCCCGTTGGGACTTACACCGTTGAACAGCTTGGGGACTGGTCGTGGCGCTATTCCGACGCCGCGCAGACCGTCACCGTCACTGAAGAACAGACCGCCACTGCCACGTTCGGCAGTGCGGCAACCAACGCAAAATGGCTCAACGGCAGCAGCGAGCCGATCAAAAACCGTAAGGGAGAGGAGTGATTCCGCAATGAAACGACGCAAAACGTGGCTGCCGGTCTGCCTGCTCGCACTCGCGCTGGCAGCGGTCGGCATTACGGCGGCGTTCATGTTCCGCGAAGCGGCGGTCAAAAACCGCTTTCAGCCTGCGGAAGTCTCCTGCACCGTCCATGAAAAGCTCGACGGCGGCGAATTCACCGGCGGCATGCACACCGGTCACCAGAAGCACGGCATCAAGATCGAAAACACCGGCAATGTCGACGCGTATCTCCGCGTCCGCCTCGTCAGCTATTGGGTCGACGCCGACGGAAACCCGGTGGGGTTGCCCTCTGTCGCGCCCGCACTCGTCCTGCGCGACGGCTGGTTTTTGGGCAGCGACGGCGCGTATTACTTCCGCGAAGCCGTCGCCCCCGGCGAGCTGACCGGCATCCTCTGTGCTCCGATCGACCTCGAAACCTCTGTCGACGCCGACGGCAACACGGTCTATCAGGCGCTCGACGTCCTCGGCGAAGCCGTCCAGGCGCTCCCCACCACCGCCGTCACCACCGCATGGCCAGTCTCCGTTAGCACCGACCAAACCCTCACTTCGGCGTAACTCCGCCTGAAATCCCGCCCCTGCCGCAGAAACTGTCGAATTTCGTTTGTAGGGCGGCGTGCCCTCACGCCGCCGCAAGTGAATAGTGAATAGTTGTGGTGTCCGCTCCGCGGAGAGATTTGAATTTTGCGCGGCGGCGCAGGGGGCGTGACGATGTATGTACCGGCAATATTGCACACGCTATCGCTCCCTCTGACGAGGGAACTCAGGCTGCAAATAAAGTCCGAAATCGTAAAAATCAGAGTATGATTTTTCTAAAGTATGTTCAATCTGAAAAATGCTCGAAATTTGAGAAATCAGAAGAAAGCATGGAAATGCGGAAGGTTATTTTACTGATTTTTACTTACTGCGCAACTTTCGACCTACCGTATCCACATACGCCGACGGTCGAAAGTTGCTTGCCTTTCGAACTTTCTTGCAGCCTGCCGGCGTGTCAAAAAGAGTTTTTTGACACGCTGCGCTCCCTCTGACGAGGGAGCTGTCTTTTGCACTTTCGTGCAGCGTCAGGAGAATGTTTGATTGAAATAGGTGGGGAAAGGGGAACTTCGGCGCAAGCATCGGCGGAGGCGCGCAGTCCGAGGGCATCGTCATCACCGGCGGATCTATCCTGCTCACCCGCGCCGACGAAAAGGGTCAGGCAATCGGCAGTGGTTATCAAGCCGACCCGACCTATCCGACGAACGGCGCTCCCGCAAATCCGAAGAACGTCTATGCCATCACTCTCCCGAACCCCGACGGCAAGGAGATCTATATCGACGGCGTGCAGTGGACGCCCTCGAACCATACCGCGCTTGATTCGACCGACACCAACCTTTACGCCTATATCAGCGGCGAAAAGCACGTTATCAAGATCGGCAGCGACGAAGCCGTTTGGCACTTTGACACGGCAACGCAAACTTTCTTGAAAACCGACTGCGTGGACAATGTCAAGGATCACTTCTGCGACTACTGCGGCGACAAGCTCATTGACCATACAGGCGGACAGGCGACGTGCACCGAAAAGGCGGTCTGCACCTACTGCGGCCGACCCTACGGCGACGAGCCGAGCCACAGCTACGCTCCCTGCGCGGCAAAGGCGGCAACCTGTACCGCAAAGGGACTGTTCCTCGGCGATGAGCACGGCAATCTGAACCCGACGGCGCGCATCACCCGCGCCGAGTTCGCCACCGTTCTCATGCGCTACCTCGGCGGCTCGTATCAGTGCCCAATCGGGCATTGAGCCGGAAAAATCAAATAACGAACGCGGCACAGGCGGAAAGCCTGTGCCGTGTTTGCGTGATCGGGGGAATCATTTTGGGATCGGCGCATAGACTTTAGCGAGGGCAATATTGCGTGAAGCAGTATTGTCCTTTTGTCATGCGAGCGCCGCATTTTTGCAGGGGTACGGCTGGAAATTCAAGACAGGTTTTCGAACGCCCGGCGGGCGGAACGGTTGGGGGAAACGCCTGAATTTTCAACGGCGGAGGAAAAACGGTCGGAACGGGCGCTGCAATAAGAAATTCTTATCGGTCTATCCGTCAATCAATCTGTGACTGCATTTGTTTTGCGAATTTCCAAAATGACGGGAACTGCGATATAATGAGCATGCGAATTTGGTGAATGTGACAAACGACGAACGCGCATTCCGCAACGCGCCGCCATTGCAAGGAGGAACGCATGGACTATCAGCCTGCCGAAAACCGTTATGAACAAATCCCTTATCGCCGCTGCGGTCGGAGCGGACTTCTGCTGCCCGCGCTCTCGCTGGGACTGTGGCACAATTTTGGGAACATCACGCCGTTTGCGACCCAGCAGAGCATTCTGCGCAAGGGCTTCGACCTCGGCATCACGCACTTTGACTTGGCAAACAACTACGGCCCGCCCTACGGCGAAGCGGAGCGCAATTTCGGTGTCCATATGGATCGCGACTGGCACACGCACCGCGACGAGCTGATCATCTCCACCAAAGCGGGCTACGACATGTGGAGTGGCCCTTACGGCGACCACGGAAGCCGAAAATACCTGATCGCCAGCATCGACCAGTCCCTCAAACGGATGCACCTGGACTATGTAGATATCTTCTACCACCACCGCCCCGACCCCGACACACCGATCGAGGAGACGATGGGCGCGCTTGACCAGATCGTCCGCAGCGGCAAGGCGCTGTACGTCGGTATCTCCAATTATTATGACCCGGAGCAGGCGCGTCGCGCCATCCGCACGCTCCGCGAGCTGGGCACGCCCATGCTCATCCATCAGCCGAAGTATTCCATGATGAACCGTGTGCCGGAAACGGGGCTGTTTGACGTTTTGCGGGAAGAAGGCGTGGGCTGCATTGCGTTCTCGCCGCTGGCAAACGGCATCCTGACCGGAAAATACCTCAACGGCATTCCCGCTGACTCGCGCGCCGCGCACGACCCGCGCTATCTGAAGCCCGATGCCATTACCGATGACAAGGTGGCGCGCGTCCGCAGACTCAACGAGATCGCCAAGCGGCGTGGGCAGTCGATGGCGCAGCTTGCGCTGCAATGGGTCATGCGCGACCCGGTGGTGACGAGCGCTCTGGTGGGCGCAAGCCGACCGGAGCAGTTGGAAGAAAACGTCCGCACGTTCGATTTCCCGTCACTGACGGCGGAAGAATTGGCGGAGATCGAGACCATCCTGGGCTGAATGCCCATCCGATTCGGCTTTCTCCGGCGCAGCCGGTGTTAGCATACATATTTTTGAGGAGGAAAAACGATGAAAAAGTTACTTTCCCTGCTGCTGGTACTTGCAATGCTTCTGTGCATGGTCGCTTGCAGCTCCGGCGGCGACGCCAAAGAGCCCGATGGCGGCAACGAGGGCGGCAATGTCGACAAGCCCGATAGCGGCAACGACGAACCCGCCGGCAATGCGGCAAAACCCGTCATCTGGTTCAACCGTCAGCCGTCCAACAGCCAGACCGGCGAGCTGGATATGGATGCTCTGACATGGAACGACGACACCTACTATGTCGGCTTTGACGCCATCCAGGGTGCTGTCCTTCAGGGCGAAATGATCGTCAATTATCTCCAGTCCCACGGCGCGGAGCTTGACCGCAACGGCGACGGCGTCATCGGCTATGTCCTGTGCATCGGCGACGTCGGCCACAACGACTCCATCGCCCGTACCCGCGGCGCTCGTCTCGCGCTCGGCACTGCTGTCCCCGACAGCGCGCAGGGCAAGACCGAAGTCGGCGACATCAACGACGTTGACCCCACCCCGATCGGCACGAACCCCGACGGCTCTGCCACCAACGTCAAGGACGGCGCGATCACCATCGACGGCAAGGAATATGTCGTCCGTGAGCTGGCTTCTCAGGAAATGAAGAACAACTCCGGCGCCACCTGGGATGCTCCCACCGCCGGTAACGCCATCAACACCTGGAGCGCCGCCTTCGGCGACCAGATCGACGTTGTCGTTTCCAACAACGACGGCATGGGCATGGCCGTGTTCAACGCCTGGTCCAAGGAAGCCGGCGTTCCCACCTTCGGCTACGACGCCAACAGCGACGCTGTTGCTGCCATTGCTGACGGCTACTGCGGCACCATCTCCCAGAACGCTGACGTTCAGGCTTACCTGACCCTGCGTACCCTGCGTAACGCCCTGGACGGCGTGGACATCATGACCGGTATCTCCACCCCCGACGCCGCCGGCAACGTCCTGAGCGAGGATCTGTACAAGTACGACGCTGAGACCCGCTGCTTCTACGCTCTGAACGGCGCTGTCACCGCTGACAACTATCAGAACTTCCTGGATGCCACCGCCCCCAACGCTGCTTTCTCCAACCAGCTGACTGAGAAGGACGCTCCCGTGAAGAAGGTTTGGCTGGACATCTTCAACTCCACCGATAACTTCCTGAACGCCACCTACCTGCCCCAGCTGGAGAACTACGACGGCATCCTGAACCTGGATGTGGAGTACGTCAAGGGCGACGGCCAGACCGAGGCCAACATCATCGACCGTCTGGCTAACCCCGATGCTTACGAAGGCTTCTGCATCAACATGGTTAAGACCGACAACGGCGCTGCCTACATGAGCAAGCTCTCCTAAGCATAAGAAGTTCGAATAATGTGAATATCTGAAAAGCCAACCGGGAGGGAAACCTCCCGGTCAGGCTCTTAAAGAACGAACAAACTGAAGTTTTCGGAGGGAAGAAAAGTGCGAAAGGAAACCGTCAGGGTGTCCTTTCGCGTTCAATAACCCACCCCGAGGGCGGCAAAATTGCAAAATATATCTTCCTGATTCATTTTGCAATTTTGAGGAAGAATGTCAAAAATGTCCGAAGGACTTTTTGTCATTCTGTCACCGGGAGGGAAACCTCCCGGTGTGCCGACTTTCAAAAACAGGCTGTATCACACATATTTCTCCGCCGCGCCCGCGCCGGAGAAACGACAGGGATGATTGAATATGACTCAAAATGCCAAAAATATCCTCTCCATCCGGGGGATGTGCAAATCATTCGGGCGCAACCGTGTTCTTGACCACATCGATCTGGAGGTCAAGCAGGGCAGCATCATGGGTCTGATGGGCGAAAACGGCGCCGGCAAATCCACCATGATGAAATGTCTCTTCGGCACTTACCAGAAAGACGAGGGGACGATCCTCCTCGACGGGAAAGAGGTCAATTTCTCCGGCCCGAAGGAGGCACTCGAAAACGGCGTTGCGATGGTGCATCAGGAGCTGAACCAGTGCCTCGAGCGGAACGTGCTCGACAATCTGTATCTCGGCAGATACCCCGTCAACGCTTTCGGCAAGGTCGACGAAAACCGCATGAAAACGGAAGCGACCGAGCTGTTCCGCAAACTGAATATGACCGTAAATCTGACCGCCCCGATGAAGACCATGTCCGTCTCGACGCGGCAGATGGTGGAAATCGCGAAAGCCATTTCCTATAACGCCAAGCTGATCGTGCTCGACGAGCCGACATCCTCGCTGACGGTGCGCGAGGTCGATAAGTTGTTTGAAATGATGCGCAATCTGAAAGCGCAGGGGATCTCCCTGATCTATATTTCGCACAAAATGGACGAGATCTTTGAAATCTGCGATGAAGTTTCCGTGCTCCGCGACGGCAAGATGATCGTCACGCAGCGAACGGATGAAACGGACATGGATCGGCTGATCGCCCACATGGTCGGTCGCCCGTTGGGAAACCGCTTCCCGAAAATCGACAATACGCCCGGAGACGTCGTGCTCTCCATCCAGCACTTGTCCACGAAATTCGAGCCGCACCTGAAAGACATCTCATTCGACGTCCGCGAGGGCGAGATTTTCGGGCTTTACGGTCTGGTCGGCGCGGGACGCAGCGAACTGCTGGAAACGATGTTCGGCGTCCGCACGAGAGCGGCGGGGCGGGTTTACTATAGAAACAAGCTGATGTCCTTTACCGGCGCCAAGGACGCCATGATGCACGGCTTCGCAATGATCACGGAGGAGCGCAAGGCGACCGGGCTGTTTTTAGAGGGCGACCTCGTTTTCAACACGACGATCTCAAACCTCCGGCACTACATCTCCGGTTTTGCCCTCTCCAACGACAAGATGGTGAAAGCCACCGCCAACGAGATCAACATCATGCACACCAAATGTATGGGCCCGCGCGACGCCATCACGGCGCTGTCCGGCGGCAACCAGCAAAAGGTGATCTTCGGCAAATGGCTCGAACGCGACCCGGAGGTCTTCCTGATGGACGAACCCACCCGAGGAATCGACGTCGGCGCGAAATATGAGATTTATGAGCTGATCGTCCGTATGGCAAAGCGCGGAAAGACCATCATCGTTGTTTCGTCCGAAATGCCGGAGATCCTCGGCATTACCAATCGGATCGGCGTCATGTCGAACGGGCGGCTTGCGGGCATCGTCAACACGCAGGAGGCGGATCAGGAAACGCTTCTGCGGCTGAGCGCCAAATACCTTTGAGTGGAGGAGAAGAAATATATGGTCAACAACGGCACCATCCTCAGCTATGAGAACGAACAAAAGCTACTCGAACCGATCGACAGCTATGTTGGCGCGATTCAGGAGCAGATCAACGCCCTGCGTGCCGACGGCACGGACAAGGTCATTGCCCTGAACAACCACATCGCCGTCGTTCGCGAAAATGCCAATTATTCCAAGGTAGAGAAAAAGAAGCTCATCGCCGCCGACAAGCAGGCGCTTGTCGAGGCAAAAAAGGTCGAAGCGCAGAACAAGAGCAAAATCAACGCCCTCATCAAGGACGCGGTGGCATATCTCGACGAGAATTATGACAGCCGGTATTATGCTCCGGTCGTCGAGTCCTGCAAGGCGCAGAAAGCGGAGGGTGAAAGCAGCTATGCCGCCGAGCTGGACGAGCTGAAGCGCGCGCATGAAACGGAGCTTTCCGGCTTGAAGGACAAGGGTGAGATCAAGGACGAAAAGTATGTCTATAAAAACCGCCGCTTTGACGCCAAGCTCAAGCACGACTCCACGCAGCAGGAGATCAAGGATCGTAAGCACAATGCTTATGCTTACCGCTATCACCTGATCGACCGCCTGCGCCTGTCCCACTTCACTCCGGCGGAAAAGCTCCGCCAGAGATGGGAGAACTACAAATACGGCTTCGATACCCGCCAGTTCTTTTTGAAAAACGGACTGTACATCGTCATCATCTGCGTCTTCGTCATGCTCTGCATCTTAGCCCCCGTGGTCAAAAAGACGGATCTTCTGACGGTCAATAACATCCTCAACATTCTGCAAGCGGCGTCGCCGCGCATGTTCCTCGCTCTGGGCGTCGGTGGGCTCATTCTCCTCGGCGGTACGGATTTGTCCGTCGGGCGCATGGTGGGTACCAGTATGGTGCTTTGCACCATGATCATGCACAAGGGCATCAACACCGGCGCACTGTTCGGGCATGTGTTCGACTTTTCCACCCTGCCCGTCGGCGTGCGCATCGTATTTGCGCTGCTTGCCTGCTGCCTTGTCACGACGCTTTTCTCGTCCGTCGCGGGATTCTTTACCGCGCGCTTTAAGATCCATCCCTTTATTTCCACGATGGCAAACATGCTTATCATGTTCGGTTTGATGACCTTCGCCACCAAGGGCGTCTCGTTCGGCGCGATCGAGGTCAACATCCCCAAGCTCATCATGCCGAAGCTCGGCAAGTTCCCGACGATTATCCTCTGGGCGGTCGCGGCGATTGTCATTATGTATTTCATCTGGAACAAGACGCGGCTGGGCAAGAACATGTACGCAGTCGGCGGCAACTCCGAAGCGGCCTCTGCTTCCGGCATCAACGTCTTCAAGGTCACCGTCATCGCTTTCGCCATTGCGGGCGTGCTTTACGGCTTCGGCGCGTGGCTTGAGTGCATCCGCATGGTCGGCTCCGGCTCTGCGTCCTATGGACAGGGCTGGGAAACGGATGCAATCGCGGCGTGTGTCGTCGGTGGGATCTCGTTCAGCGGCGGCATCGGTAAGATCTCCGGCATCGTTGTCGGTGTTCTGATCTTCACCGCTCTGACCTATTCACTCACCATCCTCGGCGTGGATACCAACCTGCAATTCGTCTTCTCCGGCATCATCATCCTCGCAGCCGTCACCATCGACTGCCTGAAATACGTCCAGAAGAAGTAAGCAAAAAAGCATAAGAAAAGGGCGCGTTGCAAAACGCGCCCTTTTGGACGTTATACGAAAAACTGAATCCGGATTACTCGTCGTTCGGTGATTTTTCCAGCAGGTCGAGGAAGAGGGGGAGTGCGGCGTTTTTGGAGCTTTCATACCAGACAACGCCGAATTCCACGCAATCTTTTTTGAGCGGGAGAAATACGATGTTGTCGGAGAAGCATGCGTTGAACGCTTTCATCCCGGCGGGCAGGATGGATGCGCCCAGACCGGCTTCGATTTGCACCATGATCGACGTGAAATCCTTGGAGGGTGAGCGCTTTTTGAGCAGGAAACCGGCCTCGCCGGCGGCTCTCTGCGCCATGAGCTGATAGCCGGGCGCGACGTTGTCGCCGATCAGAATGAAGTTTTCTTCTTCCAGTAGGGAATAGTCGGTCGCGCCGGATGTGATGAACGGGTGCTCGCGGTGTACCGCGAGGCAGAGGTCTTCCCGCCAGAGTGTGCGATACGCCGGGCCGTTTTCTTTCGGCATGTCGGCGGGACTGATCCACGCAAATGCGATGTCGATGTCGCGGTTTTCCAGCGCATCTTCCAAATCCTTGAGGTTTTCTCGATAGAATTCGAGCACGATATCCGGGTAGTGGCGGCGGAACGTCTGCGCAATGCCGGGCAGTACCGGTTGGAACACATAGAGATAACCGATTTTGACGCTGCCGCGCAGCCCTGCCTGTGCCCGCAGCACCTGCTGCTGTACGCTTTCCAGCTTGTTGAGAATTTCGGGACACGCGCGCTGCAAAATTTCGCCGGCGGGGGTCAGAACAACAGAACGGGAATTGCGCTCAAACAGTGTGACACCGAGCTGCTTTTCCAGATCGGCAATCTGCTGGCTCAGTGCCGGCTGGGCGATGTAGAGACTCATCGCCGCTTTGGTGAAGTTCAGACATTTTGCAAGTTCCATGAAATAGCGAAGCTGACGGGTATGGATGTCCAAGAAATCGCCTCCTCTTTCGTAGTCATGCCAATGATTTCGGTTGTCGGGGCTCGGGATTTTGGCTTCACAGCACGCCGGGAACGCGGAAAATCAGCGCTCCGACGAAGCACATGCCGTCATTTTGCACATGCGGCTGCGCGTTTTTTGCTGTAAATTTATTATAGTTGAATCAAACCACAAAGTCAACGGATGGACTACGCGGCATATGCCTCCATCGATAGCAAAAAAATATAGCGCTATAGATTGTGTGATAGCAAGGGGCGCGGCAAAATCACTGTCGACCTTTTCCTTTTCTTATGGAGCGCGCCGCATGGTACGAATTTGTTCCATGCGGCGCGCTTGATTTATAATGTTGAGGAGAATGTTGCGATTGCGTGCGAGGTTTGCCGAAAGCTCGCGCACGCAAACGGTTCGACACTGGTCGCGCTTCCGCTGCGCGGAGTGTCGGAAAATGATAGAGCTGGAAAATCGTTTTATTCGCAGCAATCGGACGAAGCATTGTTTGATGTTTTTCGAGAGGATAACAAAAGAAAATATACACTGTTGGAGCCGGGAAATCACATCAATGATCCGGAATTCGCAGATGTGATATTTGAATGGCTGGTTGAGATGATGCGGAAGAATGAATCCCGGCAGATGTGAACAACAAGAAATGCCGTATATGACAAATGGTACATACGGCACACGGCGCACATACTCCCGGCGGCGTTATTTCACAAGAAATTGTAGTAAAACGGGAGGTCGGTGCGGGCAAGGTGGGACAGGCGGAGGGACAGCTCGCAGCAGCGGGCGCGGTATTCGTCGGGCGCGTGGGCAGCGGCGTAGGCGCGCAGGGCGGCGAAGCCGACGGAGATCTCGTTGAGCGACTCGTGACTGACGAGGACACTGAAGCGGTTTTGATTTCGCGACCAAAGAGCGGCTGCGTCGTTTCCGAGAGAGACGGCGGCAGAAAAATCGCCGCGGTCGAGGGCGGCGAGAGCGTCGTCGAGGGCGGCGCGGGCTTCCTCGGCGCTTGCGGCAACCCACAGACTGCCGAGTGCGGAGAGGACGAGGAGGACGGCGAGAATCCCCAAACCGATGGACAGATACTTCACTTGACATCCTCCCTGCGGACAAGATAGGTTTTTCCCCTTGCGTCGACGGTGAAGAGCAGGGCGGCGCGCAGCGAGCAGCCGCGCATTTTCAGCGCTTGCTCGACCCACGCACGGTCGCGCCCGACAAGCGCGAGATTTCGTTCGAGTACCTTCCCGTCGGAAACGAGCGTGATCGGGAGCGCGCCCTCTGTGGCGCGAATTCCGGCGTCCTTTGCCGTCGGCGGGAGATTTTTGGCGTAAAGCATGGTCGAAAGCTGCCCGTTTGTCTCCAAAATCGCGTATTTCACGCTGCTGAGGTCAAAAATATCCTTTTCCCGCAGGTGCATCGTCAGCTCGTCGAGGTTAACGCGGGTACGGCGCAGATTTTTCTCCAAAATCTTGCCGTTTTCCATCAAAATGACGGGCTTTCCGCAGAAAATCTGCCGCAGACGGATGGAACGCAGGGTGGCGACCGCCAGCACCAGCTCGACGCCGAGAATGACCAGAATCGGCACAAGGCCGCTGAGCAGGGGAATGGCGCTGTCCTGCATGGGGATGGCGGCGAGATTGGCGATCAGCATGGTCACGACGAATTCCGCCGGCTCCATTTCGCCGATCTGCCGCTTGCCCATCAGCCGCACCGTCAGCACAAGAACGATGTATAAAACCAGTGTCCGCAAAAATGAGATCAGCACGGCATTCCCCTCCGAAGCTAGTATGCACGGGCGAAGTGAAATTATCCAATCGTAGAAAATGGTAAATCTGTAGTCAATTTGTATAAATTTCGAAGATACGGCGCGGGGCGGTTTGGTTACGGCAATGAAATCCGCCGAAACGCTTGCATTTTTGCCCGAAAGCCGCTAAACTAACAAAAAGAGAATTGAAGTTGGAGGGGTTTCGATGAAGGTGTCGGACTACTTTGGAGAAAACGTGTTCAGCAAAGCCGTCATGCGCCGACGGCTTCCCGCCGAGGTCTATGACGAGATCATCCGCGTGGAGCAAAACGGCGGTCAGATCTCCATGCAGACGGCTGACGTGGTCGCCGAAGCGATGATGCAATGGGCGCTGGAACGCGGCGCAACGCATTACACGCACTGGTTCCAACCGCTGACCGGCGTCACGGCGGAGAAGCACGACGCGTTCCTGAGCCCCCAGAACGCCGAGGGCAAGGTCATCCTCAAGCTGACGGGCAAGCAGCTCATCATGGGTGAGCCGGACGCTTCCTCGTTCCCAACGGGCGGACTGCGCGCGACGCATTATGCCCGCGGCTATACCGCGTGGGACATCACCTCGCCGGCGTTTGTCAAGGAGATGTCCTGCGGCACGATTTTGTGCATTCCGACGGTCTTTATTTCCTATACCGGCGAAGCGCTGGATAACAAAACGCCGCTGCTGCGGTCGATGGAGGTGCTCGGCGCGCAGGCGCTGCGCATCGTGCGGCTATTCGGCGACACCGAGGCGAAAAAGATCATCCCCTCGGTCGGCGCGGAGCAGGAATACTTCATCGTTGACCGCGAAAAATACCTCAAGCGCCGCGATTTGATCTATACCGGACGGACACTGTTCGGCGCGCCCGCGCCGAAAGGACAGGAGCTGGAAGATCAGTATTTCGGCGTCATCCGCGAGCGCGTGGGCGAATTCATGAAAGACCTGAATGTGGAGCTGTGGAAGATGGGCATTACCGCCGTCACGCAGCACAATGAAGTTGCGCCCGGTCAGCACGAAAGCGCGCCGATCTACAGCATGTGCAACGTCGCTGTCGACCAGAATCAGCTCACAATGGAGACGATGAAGCGCGTCGCCGGACGGCACGGACTGGTCTGCCTGCTGCATGAAAAGCCCTTTGCGGGCGTCAACGGATCGGGCAAGCACAACAACTGGTCGATTTCCACCGACACGGGTGAAAACCTGCTCGAACCCGGCTCGACCCCGAACGACAATCTGCAATTCCTGCTCGTGCTTTCGTGTATCATCAAGGCGGTCGACCGCCACGCAGACCTTCTGCGGATGTCGACGGCGTGCGTCGGCAACGACCTGCGCCTCGGCGCGGACGAAGCGCCGCCTGCCATCGTCTCGATCTTCCTAGGCAATCAGCTTGAGGACGTGGTCGAGCAGATCGTGAAGAACGGCACGGCTGCCGGCTGCATCGCCGGCGGGCTGCTCGACACGGGCGTTTCCACCCTGCCGCTCATCAATAAGGATGCGACCGACCGCAACCGCACCTCACCCTTTGCGTTCACGGGCAATAAGTTCGAGTTCCGCATGGTCGGCTCGTCGGACTGCATTGCCACACCGAATACGGTCATCAATACCATCGTCGCGGAGGCATTCTGCGAGGCGGCGGACGTCTTGGAGCGCAGCGACGACGTGATGGCGGCGGCAAACCGTCTGGTGGCGGAAAACCTGCGCGAGCACTGCCGCGTGATCTTCAACGGCAACGGTTACAGTCCGGAATGGGTGGAAGAAGCGGCGCGCCGCGGGCTTCCGAACCTGCCGAGCATGGTGTCCTCCATTGCCAGCCTGACGACGGAAAAGTCGGTCGAGCTGTTCGGGAAATTCGGCGTCTTCACCAAGGCGGAGCTGGAATCGCGCAGCGAGATCATGTATGAGACGTATGCGAAAGTGACGGGCATCGAGGCCCGCACGATGATCCACATGGCGGCGAAGCACTATATCCCCGCCGTCGTGCGTTATACGGCGCGGCTGGGCGACTCCATCTGCAAGGTGCGCAATGCCTGCCCGCAGGCGAGCACGGCAGTGCAGGAGCGCCTGCTGACCGAGACGAGCGCCCTTTTGACCGAGGCGAGCGAGGCAATGCACCGTCTGGAAACGGCCATCGAGCACAGCTACCATTTCGACTGCATCCGCGAGATGGCGGAATATTTCCGCGCCGAAGTCACGCCTGCCATGCAGGCACTGCGCGCGCCGATTGACAAGCTGGAGCTGCTGGTCGACAAGGACCTCTGGCCCGTCCCGACCTACGGCGACCTGATGTTTGAAGTCTGAGAACCCATTTCCCGCGTGCCGCGTGTGCGGTGCGCGGGATTTTATTTATGCCCAATTTCAAAAAAACTACTGCAAAAAACGGAAAAGTGTGATATGATAGCCTGAGAGGTGAAACATATGAGCGAATTGCAGAAAAATCCCGAAGAACTGACGGAGCTTCCACAGGAAACGAAAGAGCCGTTCGTGCCCAGCCCGCGCTGGAAGCGTGTGGTGGCATGGTGTCTGTTCGTGGTGGTCGCGCTGGGGATTATTTCTTGGCTACTGGGGATCGCAGAGCCGCGCTGGACGGAGAAGCTGCTTGATTATTTTAGGAATTGACCCCGGCTATGCCACGACCGGCTTCGGGCTGATCTCGGCAAATCGGGGAACATATGCCCTGCTGCAATACGGCACGGTGACGACCCCCGCCGAGCTGCCGTTTCCTCAGCGGCTGAACATGCTCTTTGAGGACATGACGCGCCTGATCGAGGTGACGAAGCCGGAGGCGGTCGCGGTCGAGGAGCTGTTTTGGGGGCATAATATTACGACGGGCATCGGCGTTTCGCACGGGCGCGGTGTCATCCTGCTTGCCATTGAGCGGGCGGGACTGCCGCTGTTTGAGTATACGCCCATGCAGGTCAAGCAGGCGGTCGTCGGCTACGGCAAGGCGGAAAAGCATCAGGTCATGGACATGACCCGCCGCTTTTTGAAGATGGAAAAAATGCCCCGCCCGGACGACGCGGCGGACGCTATCGCCATCGCCCTGTGCCACGCCCGGTCATCGACCAGTCTGCTGTCCGGGAGAGGGAAATAGGATGTTTTTTTATTTGAACGGGGAAATCACCCTGATGGAAGAAAATCTCGCTGTTGTGGACTGCGGCGGCGTGGGCTATGCGTGCCGCACCTCGGCATATTCG
This sequence comes from uncultured Oscillospiraceae bacterium, assembly GCA_964425295.1. GTDB lineage: Bacteria > Bacillota > Clostridia > Oscillospirales > Oscillospiraceae > JAZOXB01. Next base: position 28,965 of record CAYRMX010000003.1, read on the forward strand.
CTGTCCAAGCTGCGCGTCGGGCAGAAAGCGCGGCTGTATACCTATTGCAATATCCGCGAGGACGCATTTGATATCTACGGCTTCACCACCCGCGACGAGCTGCGCTGCTTCGAGCTGCTTTTGAGCGTCACGGGCGTGGGGGCGAAGGCGGCGCAGGCGATCTTGTCGGCGACCACGCCGGAGCGCTTCACCCTTGCCGTCATGACGCAGGACGAAAAGGCGCTGACGGCGGCGCAGGGCGTGGGCAAAAAGCTCGCGCAGCGCATCATTCTGGAGCTCAAGGACAAGCTGGGCACGGCGGTGACGGAGGTTGACCTTTCCGGCGGCGCGGCGGTGGTCGCGCCCGCGTCGGGCAGCCCGCTTGCGCTTGCACAGGCGGCGCTTCAGGAGCTGGGCTACAGCGCTGCCGAGATCGGCGCGGCGCTCAAGGGCATCGCGGTCGAGGGCATGAAGACGGAGGAGATCGTGCGTCGTGCACTGCGCGCGATGGTGATGAGGTGAGCGTATGAGCATTGATTTTTCGCAGGATTATGAAGCGCCGATCGTAACGACGAGCTTCACTGCGAGCGACGAGGGAGAATTCTCCCTGCGCCCGAAGCGCCTGCATGAATATAACGGTCAGGAAAAGGTCAAGGAAAACCTCTCAGTCTATATCGAGGCGGCGAAGCGCCGCAACGAACCGCTCGACCACGTCCTGCTCTATGGCCCTCCGGGACTGGGCAAGACGACCCTTGCGGGCGTCATCGCCAACGAAATGGGCGTGAACATCCGTGTCACGTCCGGCCCGGCGATCGAAAAGGCGGGCGACCTTGCCGCACTTTTGACGAACCTCGCCGAGGGCGACATCCTCTTCATCGATGAGATCCACCGTTTGAACACCGCCGTCGAGGAGATTTTGTACCCTGCGATGGAAGATTTTGCCATCGATATCATCGTCGGCAAAGGCCCGTCCGCCAACTCCATCCGTCTCGATTTGCCGCGCTTCACGCTCATCGGGGCGACGACCCGCGCCGGGCAGCTCTCTGCGCCGCTGCGCGACCGCTTCGGCGTGAGCTTCCGGCTGGAGCTTTATACGCCGGAGGAGCTTTGCCGCATCATCACCCGCTCGGCGAGCCTGATGGGTATGGAAATCGACCCGGATGGCGCGATGGAGCTGGCGTCACGCAGCCGCGGCACGCCGCGAATTGCCAACCGCATGCTGCGCCGCGTGCGGGATTTTGCGCAGATCTATTATGACGGTGTCATCACCAAGGAAGCCGCCGACCACGCTCTCGGCAGACTGGAAGTCGACAAGCTGGGGCTGGACGCGACCGATCGGCGCATGCTGACCGCAATCGTTCAGTATTACAACGGCGGACCTGTCGGGCTGGAAACGCTCGCTGCGACCATCGGCGAGGAGGCGGTTACGCTCGAGGACGTCTATGAACCGTACCTCATGCAGATCGGCTTCCTCACGCGCACGCCGCGCGGACGCTGCGTAACGCAGCTTGCCTACGATCACCTGCATTTGCCCGGAAGAACGGCAGAGCAACTGACGTTTTGAACGAAAACAAGGGTCGAAAGCCGTCGAAACTGCACAAAAATTAGTTATTTCAGCGAAAATAATCATAAACTATTGACAAAAGAAAACAATCTGTTATAATGATTAAGTACCTTAAAGGGGCGTTATCGGCGTTTGCCGTTCGCAATATTATTGTTACCCTGTGGCGACCAGCCAAGCATTTAGCGTCAGGGCAAATCACTTAATCAAGAGAGGTAAACCAACATGTACGAAGACAAGACTTTAGTTTGCAAGGAATGCGGCGCAGAGTTCGTGTTCACCGCCGGCGAGCAGGAATTCTATGCTGAGAGAGGCTTCCAGAATGAGCCCCAGCGCTGCAAGGCCTGCCGTGACGCCCGCAAGAATGCTGCCCG
>CAYRMX010000004.1:0-30878 GCA_964425295.1 uncultured Oscillospiraceae bacterium
GGCATGAGCCAGCGCGGCGGGTCTATCGTGACCTATGTCCGCTTCGGCGACCGTGTCTGCTCTCCCGTCATCGACGAGGGCGAGGCGGATTTCATCGTTTCATTCGAGCTGCTGGAGGCGGCGCGGTGGACAAAATTCCTCCGTCCCGGCGGCAAGATCATCACCAACACGCAGGAGGTCAACCCCATGCCTGTCATCACGGGTGCGGCGGAGTACCCGGCAAACCTTGCGCAGAAAATGAAGGACGCCGGCTTCGACGTCGACGCGTTTGACGCCCTTTCGCTTGCCGAGCAGGCGGGCTCGTCAAAGGCGGTCAACCTCGTGCTCATGGGGCGGCTGTCCAACGAATTCGATTTTGACCGTTCGGAATGGGATACGGCGATCGACGCAAGCGTCCCGCCCAAATTCCGCGAAATGAACCATACCGCATTTGCACTCGGCAGGAAGGACTGAAGCATGGAGCATTACTATCAACCCGAGATCGAGACCGCCTCGCGTGAGACGATCGTTGCGCTGCAAAACGAGCGACTTGTTTCGACCGTGCGGCGTGTGTATGAAAACGTTCCGTTCTATCGGGAGAAAATGAAGGCGGCGGGCGTCACGCCGGAGGATATCCGCTCGATCGATGACCTGCACAAGCTGCCGTTCAGCTACAAAAAAGACCTGCGCGACACCTATCCGTATGGATTATTTGCCGTTCCGCTCAAGGACGTTGTGCGTCTGCATGCGTCGAGCGGCACGACAGGCAAGCAGATCGTCGTCGGCTACACGCGAAACGACCTGGAGGTCTGGAATGACTGTTGCGCCCGCGCCCTGACCGCCGCGGGCTGCACGGCAGAGTACGTCGTCCATGTTTCCTACGGCTACGGACTTTTCACCGGCGGGCTCGGCGCCGACGGCGGTGCAATGCGCCTCGGCGCAACGACCGTCCCGGTTTCCAGCGGCAACACGCAGCGCCAGATCACGATTTTGCAGGATTTCGGCTCGACCATCCTGTGCTGCACGCCGTCTTACGCCCTGCACATTGCCGAGGTGCTCTATACAAACGGCTTGACCAAGGACGATATCCACCTCAAGGCGGGCATCTTCGGCGCAGAACCGTGGACGAACGAAATGCGGCAGAAGATCGAGGAGCTTCTGGGACTGAAAGCCTACGATATCTACGGTCTGACGGAGATCATCGGGCCGGGCGTCGCCTTTGAGTGCTCGGAGCAGACGGGCATGCACATCAACGAAGATCACTTCATCGTTGAGGTCATTGACCCGGACACCGGCGAGGTTTTGCCGGACGGAACGCAGGGTGAGCTGGTTTTTACCTGCATCACCAAGGAAGCGTTCCCCATTCTGCGCTATCGCACGCGCGACATCGGCGTCATCACGCGCGGGAAGTGCGCCTGCGGCAGAACGCTGGTCAAAATGACCAAGCCACGCGGACGGACAGACGACATGCTCATCATCCGCGGCGTCAACGTCTTCCCGTCGCAGATCGAGACGGTGCTGCTCGAGCAGGGCTATACCGCAAACTACCGGATCGTCGTCGATCGGGCGAACAATTTTGACAGCATCGAGGTGCAGGTCGAGATCAGCAACGAGGTCTTTTCCGACACCGTTCGCGGTCTGTCGCAGCGGGCAAAGGAGCTTTCCGCCGCACTCAAGACGCTGCTCGGCATCAACGCAAAGGTCACGCTGCTTGAGCCGAACTCCATCCCGCGCTCGGAGGGAAAAGCCGTGCGCGTCATCGACAAACGCAAGCTGCTGGATTAAGGAGGAGAGATTATGGTATCGCAATTGTCCGTATTTTTGCAGAACCGCTCCGGCAAAATCGCCGCGATCACCCGCGCCCTGTCCGACTGCGGCGTGGATATTCGTGCGCTGTCCATCGCGGACACGACGGATTTCGGCATTTTACGCATGCTTGTGAGCGATATTTCTGCGGCAAAAGCCGCTCTTTCCGAACAAAACTGCATTGTCAGTGTCAACGAGGTCGCGGTCGTTGCCGTGCCGGATGCACCGGGTGGACTGTCCCGCGTTCTGACGCTGATGGCGCAGGAGCACATCGACATCGAGTATATGTATTCCCTGATCGACCGCGGCGCGACGGATGCTTACATGGTCTTCCGCGTCTCCGACGAGGAGCGGCTGCTCCGCGTGCTGGAGAAGAACGGACTGTCCACCGTTTCGGCTTCCGCGCTCGGCTTGAACTGAAAGCGAGGTTATCAATATGCAGGAAATGAGCAGAAAGTCTCAACATTTCACCGATTCCGTCATCCGCCGCATGACGCGCATCGCAATCGCCAACAACGCCATCAATCTGGCGCAGGGTTTTCCGGATTTTGACCCGCCCAAGGCGCTGACCGACCGTTTGGCAGAGGTGAGCAGCCTCGGCCCGCATCAGTATCCCATCACGATGGGCGCGCCCAACTTCCGCCGCGCTCTTGCCGAAAAATGCGGGCGCTTTATGGGCCGCAAGCTCGACCCGGAGACGGAAATGGTCGTCACGATCGGCTCGACCGAGGCGATGGTCGACACGCTCTTTGCGCTGACCAACCCCGGCGACAAGGTCATCATGTTTTCGCCGTATTTTGAAAATTACCGCGCGCAGACCATCCTTGTCGGCTGCGAGCCGATCTTCGTACCCCTCATTCCGCCGACATTCCATTATGACGCGAACGTCCTCGAAGACGCTTTCAAGCAGGGCGCGAAAGCCATCCTCATCTGCAACCCGTCCAACCCCAGCGGTAAGGTCTTCACCCGCGAGGAGCTGACGCAGATCGCGGAGCTTGCCGTTCGCTACGATACCTATGTCATCATGGATGAGGTCTATGAGCACATTGTCTACGCTCCGCATCAGCATATTTACATGAACAGCCTGCCCAGAATGTGGGAGCGTACCGTTTCGTGCAGCTCGCTTTCAAAGACGTATTCCATCACCGGTTGGCGTCTGGGCTATGCCATCGCGCCGCAGCCGATCATGGAGCGCATCAAGCAGTACCACGACTTCAACACCGTCGGTGCGCCCTCGCCGCTCATGGAGGCTGCGGTTGTCGGACTGGAAATGCCGGACAGCTATTATGAAGAATTCGGCGCACACTATGCGCACATGAAAAAGCTCTTCACCGAGGGGCTTGACCGCATCGGCATTGAATACACCGACCCGCAGGGTGCTTATTTCGTCCTTGCGAACATCGGGCAGTTCCTGAAAAAGGGACAAAATGACGTCGAATTTTGTGAGGAAATGGCGCAGAAGGTGGGCGTCGCGGCTGTACCCGGCAGCTCGTTCTTCATGGAGGACGTACCGGATATCGTGCGCCTGCACTTTGCCAAGAAGGACGAGACGCTCTATGAAGCGCTAGATCGTCTGTCGCAGATCAAGGCCAAAATGGGTTAAACCGCAAATTAACGGCTTCGTTTTCCGACGAAGCCGTTAATTTTTTCAAAAAATCAAAAATGCAAACAAAATATTAACATTTCTGTGCTACGCTATCGGCGCAACAAACTCATGGAGGGATAACCATGTTCAAAATACTGGTGGTTGAGGACGACCGGGAACTGAACCGCACGGTCTGCTCGTTCCTGAACGGGAGCGGGTATGAAGCCGTCGGCTGTCTGAACGCCAACGAGGCATATGACGCGCTTTATGAGAGCGTGTTCGATCTGATCGTTTCCGACATCATGATGCCCGGGGCAGATGGCTTTGAATTCGCCCGCAGCGTGCGCGACACCGATCAGGACATCCCGATCCTGTTCATGACCGCGCGGGACGATATCGCGTCCAAGCAGCGCGGCTTCCGCATCGGCGTGGACGATTACATGGTCAAGCCGATCGATCTCGACGAGCTGTTTCTGCGCATTGGGGCGCTGCTGCGGCGCGCGAAGATCGCCGCCTCGCGCAAGCTGGAGATCGGCAGCTTCGTTATGGACGCCGACGAGCACACTGCCTACCTCGCGGGCGAGGAGATCAGCCTGACAAACCGCGAATTTTCAATTCTGTATAAGCTTTTGAGCTATCCGAAGAAGACATTCACGCGCACGCAGCTCATGGACGAATTCTGGGAGGCGGAGACCGCGACAGCGCCCCGTGCGGTGGATGTTTACATGACAAAATTGCGCTCAAAGCTCGCCGATTGCACGGATTTTGAGATCAAAACGGTGCATGGACTGGGTTACAAGGCGGTCATCAAATGAAGCGTGAGAAGCGAATGAAGACGGTTTTGAAATTCATCTACCACTATCTGACCTTTTTTCTCTTGGTCGCGTTCGTGACGACGTGCTGCATGCTGCTGTTTGTCACGGCGCTGACGCAGAGCATGCACATCACCCTGACGGCAGAAAATCTAAATGTCGCGGCGAAGCTGACCTTTGCCAATGTTGTGCTTCTGAGCTTCGTCTTCACGCTCATTGACTCCCTGCGGCGGAAATACACCGTGCGTCGTCCGCTCAAGCGGATCACGGACGCGGCAGAGCGGATGATGCGCGGCGATTTTTCCGTGCAGATCAGCTCCGCTGCGCGGCCGGACGACATCTTTCAGGAGTTGACCGACTGCTTTAACCGCATGGCGCAGGAGCTGCGGAGCGTCGAGACCCTGCGGACGGACTTTATCGCCAACGTCTCGCACGAGATGAAGACGCCGCTTGCCGTTTTGCAGAACTACGGAACGCTCTTGCAAGCGCCGGGGCTGTCTGAGGAACAGCGGCTGGAATACGCCAAAGGCGTGACGGACGGTTCGCGCCGCATGGCGGACATGATGACGAACATTTTGAAGCTGAATCGGCTGGAAAATCAGAAAATTTTTCCGAAAACGACACAATTCGACCTCGGCGAACAGCTCTGCGAATGCCTGCTGCAATATGAGAGCGTCTGGGAGCGGGAGTCGATCGAGATCGAAACGGAGCTGGCGGAAAACGTGACGGTTCGTGCCGACGGTGAGCTTTTGAGCCTCGTGTGGAACAATCTGTTCTCCAACGCGTTCAAGTTTACGCCATCGGGCGGTACGGTGCGCCTGACACTTTCGGCAGACGCGCAGTACGCCGTCGTCAAGGTCGCGGATACCGGCTGCGGCATGAGCGCCGAGGTCGGCGCGCACATTTTCGAAAAATTTTATCAGGGCGACACCTCACGTTCCGTGCAGGGAAACGGGCTGGGACTGGCTCTGGTCAAGCGGGTCGTGGATATTCTGCACAGCGAGATCAGCGTAGAAAGCGCCGTCGGCGTCGGCACGACCTTTACCGTCAAAATTCGGAGGGGCTGAGATGGACTGGAAAAAGCTAGGAAAGGCGCTGATCTTTCCGCACGCTGCCGTGCTGTTGCTCCTGCTTCTGTCGGCGGCTACTGCGCTGGTCTATGCGTTTGTTGCCCTGGAGGAGACGAATCCGCTGCGCATCGCGGCATATGTTCTGTCGTTTTACACGCTGCTCGTCTGGTGCCTCCGCGCCCCGAAGCTCGTCGACGCCGTCCGCCGCGTGAAGCGGGATAACCGCTATGCCCGCCGCTGGCTGAGCGACGCGCGCCTGCGCATGAACGTGACGCTGACGGGAAACGTCCTCTGGAACGGGGCTTACGCCACCTTGCAGCTCGGACTGGGGCTTTATTATCGCTCGTTCTGGTTCTATTCGCTCGCCGGGTACTATTTTTCGCTGGCGTTCATGCGCTTTTTTCTCGTGCGCTACACTCTGAGCCACCGCCCCGGTGAACAGATGACGCGCGAGCTGCGGCATTACCGTGCCTGCGGTTGGTTTTTCCTGTTTATGAATCTGGCGCTTTCGGGCATGATGCTGTTCATGATTCGCGAAGAACGCATGGCGGGTCATCATGAGGTTGTCACGATCGCAATGGCGGCATATACCTTTACCTCGCTGACAATGGCGATCGTCAACGTCGTCCGCTATCGCAAATATCAAAGCCCGGTCTTTTCGGCGTCCAAGGTCGTTTCACTTGCAAGCGCCTGTGTGTCAATGCTGACGCTTGAAGCCACGATGCTCACGACCTTTTCCGGCAACGGCATGACGCCGCAGACGCAAATGCTGTTTCTCGCACTGTCCGGCGGAGCGGTTTCAATTCTGATTATCACAATGGCAGTCTATATGATCGTAAAAAGCAATCAAAAGCTCAAAAATCGGGAGGAAATATATGGAAAATAAGGATACCTTTCAGATGACCTACTCCGCGCAGGAGCAGGAGGAAATTCAGTCCATCCGTAAAAAATATGTCCCCGCCGAGGCGGACAAAATGGAGCGACTGCGCGCCCTCGACGCAAGCGTCGGGAAAAAGGCGGCGGCGGTCTCACTCACAGTCGGCATTGTCGGGACGCTTCTCATGGGCGTCGGCATGAGCTTCGCCATGTCCGAGCTGGGGGCACTTCTCGGCGCGCTCGCCATGCCGATGGGCGTCGGTGTCGGACTGGTCGGGATCGGTGTCCTGATCTGTGCCTATCCGCTTTACCTGCGCACATTGAAGCGGGAACGGGCGCGAATCACTCCGGAAATCCTCCGCCTGACGGATGAATTGATGAAATAAGCAGAGCAGCAGGAAACCCTGCTGCTCTAAATTTATGCGAGGAGTGCGGCGCGCATGGCGTCAGCGAAAGCGTCGATCTGTGCGTCGAGGTCGGAAATGCGGCGCAGCGCCGTCGGGTCGTTCGCCGTCTGCATCATGCAAAAATGCGGCGGGAGCATGGCGGTTTTGTTCAGGCACATCGCGCCGAGAAGCTGCTGCGCCACTAGGTCGCTGCCAGAATAGCCGGAGACGACCAGCCCGAACAGATACTTGTCGTAGAGGTCGCTTTGCAGGAGCAGCCCTGTCAGACGGTTGAAGAGCGCCGTGATGTTCGCACCGACGGCGTCGTTGTAGTTCGGGCAGAGGAAGAGCATGGCGTTGCATTCGCGGATGGCGGGGAGCACGGTTTCGGCGATCGCGCCGCCGTAAAAGCACGTTCCGTTCTGCGCAAAATGCAGACAGGTGCTGTAGGTGCAGCCGCGGCAGTCATAGATCGTGCCGTTTTGCAGGGCGACTTCCTGAATTTCAAACCGATCGCCGAGCCGCCTACGCAATAAGGTCCAGAGCGAAAGCGTGCTCGAACGACCGTATTCCGAGGCGTGCAGAACGAGCAAACGCGGGCGCTCGAACTTCGGTGGCACAAAGGTTGCAAGCCGTTGCGTAAGCTCCTTTGCGCGGTGAAAATACGTTTCTTTCCAGCTCAAGTCGCTTTGCTTTGCAAGAATATGCTGATTATAGAGCGAGCCCGTGCCCTCAACGAGTGGCTTTCCGGGAAAGCTGCAGGCGGCGAGGTTCGCCGCGAGCGCAGCCTCCTGCGCAAGACGTTTGGTGTAAAGCTCGGAAGACCCGTCGACCAGCAGCGCGCCGACGCTCCCGACGAGGCAGTTCGGGTGCGAGCGTAGATGGCGCAACAGCCGCAGCGTTTCTTCGTCGATGCCGAATTCATCGGTCGCCAGTGCGAAAAGCAACCGCCTCCCGCGCAGATCGTCCGCAGTCGTCACGAAGTGCCGCTCCGGCAGGGCGAAGTCAAGCGCTTCGACTAAACGCTCTTGTGCGCGGGGCATGAGGACGTCAATCATAGGGGAAACCCTCCAACGTGCGGTGGACGGCGGTGATGCGCTCATAAAGTGCGGGGGCGAGCGGTTCGCGCTCGACGAGGATGCCGTGTTCGGTCATGCGACTGCGGCAGCCGAAGTACGCCCCGCCCATCGGGACGGCGCTGAAATGCGTCTGCCCGCGCAGCAGCCGTAGCAGACTCACCGCGGCGGAGGACAGGGCGGGGGCAATATAGGGCTTGAAGCCCAGCTCGCGCACGCGCAGATTCGCCGTTACGGTCAGCTCTGTCAGGCGGGCGGAAAGCGCCGCGTCATAGCGAACCGGGTCGTTTGCGACGATCAGGTCTGTGCCGTGCGGGCCGTAGACGCGCCCGGTTTCAAAGGCGATGCCCTCTTTTTCCGCATAGTACGCCGCACGCGCCGCCATGACGCCCAGCCCGAAGCCGCGCACCTGCTCCGGCAGAAGCCCGCGACCGTCGAATTTTCCGGTTTCGTCGCGGTTGCTTTCGAGAAATACAACGCGCGAAAGTTGGTCAACAGGATCGGAAATTTGGCAGAATAGTCCGCAAAATTCGACATTTCTCGCCATTTTCGCATATTCCCGCAGCATTTCACGGTTCTTTTCGAACTGCGCCATGCGCACGTCGGACACGTTCGAGCCGACGGCGGGGACGCCACGCGAGGCGGTGAACAGAAACAGGTCGCAGTCGAACAACCGATCTTTTTCGCAGATCGTGACGCGGGGGAGCGGGTGCTCGTCGGGCGAGAGCACCTGATTCATCTCCTTCTCGTAGCGGCGGCAGAGCGCCTCGTTCGGGTCATAGACGGCAATTTCGGAAAGCTCGCGACCGAGCAGTTTGAGTGCGGTCAGAACGCTGCCGCCGACGTCGCCGAGACCGACGAGCGTGACGCGCAGATTGCTCTTTTTCGCCGGCGCGGTAAAGCGTTCAAAGGCGCGGGGGAATGCCGTGTTGAGGACGCTCGCGCCGTGCTCGGCGATGAAATCCTCCAAGATGCCGTCAGTGCAGTCGTCCTGCGGGAGAAGAACGGAGCAGTCCTCCGGCGCAAGCGCCTGCGCAAGGGACAGTGCGGCAAAGCATCCGCGCGAGCGGAGCATGTCGCGTTCGACGGTAAGCACGAGCGGAGGAAAGGCGGCGTCGACACGCACGCCGTCCTCCGGCAGACGTCCGCCGAGAGAACAGAAGCAGTAGCCATTCCATGCCTTAAACTCCATGCAGAGCACCTCCTCGCATACGAATTCGGTCGAGCTGTAACAGGTCATCCTCCAAATATGCCGACGCCGGAACGGAGAAATCGTAATTCAAGCGCTTTCCGCGGTCGGGAAGTCGCGGATAGGCGATGGCTTCTCCAAGGCGGCGGAGCGTCAGGGCGGTGCTGAACAGACTTTGGTGCTCGGTCTCGAGCGCCTTGAGGATGTCCAGCGCGTTTTCCAGCGCCGTTCGGCTCAGGTCACGCATGGCGCGGTCGGTTGTGCCGACAAAGTGGCGGGGATAAAAATAGGGGAGAATGAGGTTGATCGACGGGAGCATCCGCCCAAGCGTCGGGCGATCGCTGACGCTGTCGCCGCCGATGAAGGGGTAGAGCAGACTTTCCGTCACCCAGTAGTGCAGGTTCGGGATGAAGTATTCGCAGTCAACCTTGCGTTCGTGGCGGCGCATGAGATCCTGCCCGCGCCCGGAGAGAATGCCGACGATGACGCGGCTGACTTCCACCTGTTCGCGGGCAAAGAGTGGGTCGAGCTTGTCGATGCGGTAGCCCTTGTGCAGCAGGTCGTCAACGAGAATGAGCGGGCGGCGAAACGCCTTGATTGTGCGAATCTGGTTTTCCAGCGAGCTGTAGCCGGGGTATTCGACGATGGAGAAGCCTGCGCCGTTCGGAGCAAAGCACTTGTCGACGTGCAGCGTTTTGGTGACGGTATGCGGCACGATCTCGTCGGAGAGAATTTTTCCGTAGGGGACGCACATTTGCGCACCGAGGCGGGGCGCGTCGGCGGCGAGAACGTGGTTGTGCTGCTGCACCTTGAACATCAGCGACTGGTTGAGAAGCTCGGCGTCAAAGCAGAGAAGCAGCTTTCCGGGATAGAGCGCGGTCAGCGCGCGGCGGAGCTTGGGGCGTGTGGCTTCAATGGCGGAAGCGACGCGCTGCGCGGTGCGGTGCGGCTTTTTGATGCACAGAAGAACGTCCTGAATGAGTACCATCGGCGAGCGCATGTCCACATAGTACAGTCCCGGCGCGTCCTCAACGGGGACAAAGCCGAGCTGCTCAAGCACGTTCAAAAGCGCTGCGTCCTCGCAGTGGCAAAGGGCATAGGTATGCTCGTCCGTCAAGCTGCGTACCAGAAGTTCAGTCAAAAGCGGGCGAAGCTGCGCAGGCGCGGCATCGACGCCGTCGATCATCAGAAGTCTGCCGGAGGTCTGACGGCGCACGGCGGAGCAGCTTTCCACGTCGTGCAGCTCGTCATACAGCCCGGAGGCGGTCACGGTATGCCCGCATGCCCAGCCGGCAAGACGCTGCTCGCTGCGGGAATAGAGCGCGACGGCGGCGCTGTCCGGACGAAGCAGCGCGGAGGGAATGTCCCTTGTATCGGAGCGGCGGAATTCGTAGTCCTGCGGCTCAAGGACGGTTTTGAGCATCGGCGAGCGCAGATACAGACCGAATTCGTAGATATATGCCTGAACGATCGGGTCGACCAGGGCGGAAATGTCCAGATTTTTGTCGACAAATTCGCGGATTCTCGTGGAGCTGACGTCTTCCAGCGGCTCGGGGAGGGAAAATTCGAGCACCCTGCCGCGCAGAATGGAATCAAGCGGGGCGCGCTCATGCCCGTCGGGGCGGCGGACGATGATGTGGTCAAAATACGGCGCGCCGCCGGGCTTGTCCTCACGGTAGGCGGAGGCGTTGTAGATCACGTCGCTTCCCGCAACGAGCGATACCGATCGACCGGGAAAGCAATCGCGCAGGGTTTGAAGATCCTGCGGCATGGCGATGTTGATGGGGATATTGTCGGGGAAAAGGTAGGTGTCCCAGAGGTCGGCGGTGGACATGAGGACGATTTTACGGCGCAGAAGCTTGGGCAGTGTGCGCTTGCTCCACGAAAATTCGTCCACGGCGAGGTACAGTTCAAAGCCGCGGGCGCGGATCTCCTGCACGATCTGCTTGTGTCCGGCGGAGAACGGGTCAAACGTGCCGGGGAAGAACGCAACGGGCTTGGCGGACGGGAAGACGAACGCTCCCTGCTCGACCTCACAGCGCACGATGAAGCGGTAGACGTGGTTGAGCATGGCGGCGCGGTTGAAGAAAGTCAGCCGCCCGCGCGACGGCTCGCTGAGCAGAACGGGGAGCTTTTTGCACACGCGGATGAAGCAGTGCCGCCGCAGCTCCGACGGGAGGGCTTCGTTTGCCAGAATATCGTGGCAAAGGACGCTCAGGGCGTTTTGATGGATGGCGGAATGATAGTGCGCCACGCCCGTCAGAAGTAGACCGAGACAGCGGTCGCGCAGATCTTCGGAGGCGGCGGGGAGGGCGGAAATCAGTGTGCCGAGCGTGCGCAGAACGGGCGCTGCGGGGCGCACTGTGCCGGAGCGGAGAAGCGCTTCAAGCGTGTCGACCGCCTCACGCACCTCTTTTTCCGGCAGCGTACACAGCAGCCGACCGAGATAGTCGGGGATGAAGCGGGCAATCTGCTCCTGCCCGTTTTCCAGCTCACGCATGAGGTCGACGGCGATCTCATTGCGCTGGTCGACTGTCAGACGGTCGGCGATCGACAAAAGTGCTTCACCGGCGTGCTCGCGGACGGGAAGATGCTCGCTGACGGACAGCAGGTTGGAAAGGTGCATCGCCGTGTGGAACGCGTTTTCCGGGTGGACGGCGACGTCGCCGAGCAGCATGTCGATCTGCACGTTCTTGACCGTCCAGTGGACGGCATTTTTAAGATTGCTCAGATAGAGCGCGGAAACATCGTCCGGGACGCAGACCGCGCTGCCTGTGCGGAGCGTTTCGCGCAGATAGGTGACGGACGGCTCTTCCTGCGCGGTCGGCGCAAGGGCACGGCGCAGAAATTCCTCGCTTGCGCAGTCGCGGAGCTGACGAATACAGCGCAGCGCAACAAGTCGGCACGGCGCTTTTCCGCTTTGCAGCATGGTCAAAAGGGCATTTTCCGCGCTGCGGAACAGATCGGGCGAGACGGCGTGCGGCGGCACATGGGAAAGAGCGTCGAGCAGGGCGAAGCATTCGCGCTCCGTCAAGCCCGCGAGGTGCGCAAAGAGCGGCTGCGCCATCTCATGGGCAACGCGCGGCTCACAGGCGGAAAAGAGCGACTCGCAGATCGCCTTGAGCGAATTGGAAATCCGCAGGGCGTGCTTCTGGGCAATTTTGCGGTCGGGGCGGAGGCAGAGGGCAATGTAGTGCTCCCAGAGCGCCACCGCTTCGTCGAGCAGGGCGAGCATCGTCGGTGCCATTGCAGATTTCGGCGCGGCGGCGGGAAGCTCCTTGCGGTATTTCGGGCCGCTGTTTGCGAGAATCTGCCCCATGATGTGCCCGGCGATGCGGCGCACGTCACCTTCGGGTGACATCAGAAGCTCATAGAGAAACGCCAGAAGCTTCTGCTTGTTGCCGCGCGTCATATAGGTGTTGTATTCGTCAAACAGGCGCAGATAGGTGCGGATGCGCTGCTGATTTTTCTCGCCGCGCGCCTGTTCAAGCAGAAGGTCAAAAGAATCGTCGGCGCTGATGGTCTGCATCAGGCGGACGTTGTTTTCAAAGGTCAGATTGCGCAGCGCGCCCAGCGCTTCTTCCGCGGACATGAGCGCGATATCCTTGCCGGATGGGACTTTCGGGGTGGGGCAGGAAAGCTCCGTGCCGACGCCGCGGGCTTGGAGAAAGCGCTCAAAGTCGCGCAGCTTGGTGTAAACCAGCCGGTAGCGCTTCTGCTTTTCGGGTGTGACGTCCGAGAGCTTCGACATAATCATGCCGTAAGCGTCGGCAAGGGAATAGATGCGCACGACCTCGCGCCCGTCTTCCCGCGTTCCGCGCACGCGGAAGTCGGCATAGATCAGCAGAAGTGACTCAATCGGGAGATTTTCGAATTCGAGATCCCACGTCGAGTGGTTGGCAGAGATGTGCGCAATGTGCTCCATGCCGCGCTCGGAGAGCCACTGCCATGTATAGTAATAGTGCAGATAGGGGATGCGCTTGGCGTCCTCGCCGCGGCAGGCGAATTTGCCGATGTCGTGACAGAGCGCGGCGGCGGCAACGAGCGGCACATCGACCGCAAGGCCTGCTTCGCGCGCAAGCAGGGCGGTGTGGACGGCGATGTTGCGCACGCCGATGATGTGCGCGGCGGGGTCGATCGGTATGACCTCGCGCGCAAGGCGCAGAACGGTCAGAAAATGCGCGTCGGCGATCTCGGCTTGAAAGCGGGCATATTCCTCGCGGACGCGGCTTTCGCGGCAGAGGTTTTCGTCAAAGGGGAGCAGGTCGCGCAGGGGGTCAAACGGGGCATCCTGACACGAAAACGCCGCTTCCAGCGCCTGAACCAGCAGCCGAACACCGCGTTGCGTTTGCTCAGACAGACGAACGTAGCTGGGGTCGGGGAACAGACCGTCCGTCAGGGCGGCATAGACGCAGGGCAGCCAGCCCTCCTGCGGCTCGGGCGCAAGCTCGTCAAGCAACGGGCGCACCGCGCCGAGCACGCTTGCGCAAGGTGCGTCGGGAGCGGCGTCCGTCAGGGCGGAAAGTGCCTGTTTCAGACGTTCATCCTGCCATCCATATTCGTTGAGCAGCATATCCTTTGTCCCCCTTGGGCATGTTTTTTCTATTATATCGAAAAAATGCGGTCAAAACAATACGCGGCGCAGATTTTTTGCGCAAAATCATGCCCTTACGCGCCGATGAGCGTGCCGGGCACGTCGCGGAAGCTCGAACAGACCTCAATCGTCACGCCGTACTGCTTTGCAAGCTCGACGCAGCGGTCATGCAGCACCCGCGCGCCGCCTCGGGCGAGGGTGAGCATGCGGTCGTAGGTGAGACGGTCGAATTTCACGGCGTCGGGGAAGCGGCGCGGGTCTGCGTTGTAGACGCCGTCGACGTCGGTATAAATGCGGCAACGATCTGCCCGCAGGAACGCCGCCAGCGCGACTGCCGTAGTGTCCGAGCCGCCGCGTCCGAGCGTTGTGACATCCTCTTTGGCATTGACGCCCTGAAATCCCGCCACCAGCACGACTCGCCCTGCCGCAAGCTCGCGCTCGATGCGGTCGTTTTGAAGATACAGCGCGTGGGCGCTTCCGTGTACATCGTCCGTTCGAAGACCTGCCTGCGCGCCGTACAGACTGACAGCCGGAACGCCGAGCCGACCGAGCGCCAGCGCGCAGAGTGCAATGCTGCACACTTCGCCCGTGGCGAGCAGAACGTCCAGCTCGCGCCCGCCGCAGTCCGGGTCGATCTCCCGTGCGCGGGCAAGCAGAGCGTCGGTCGCGCCCGCCTGTGCCGAGAGAACGCCGATGACCTCGTGCCCCTCACGGTGTGCGGCGGCAAGCCTCCGCGCCGCGGCATAGAGCCGCTTGGCGTCGGCAATGGAGCTTCCTCCGAATTTATCCACATAGCGTGCCAAAATTCTTCCCTCCTTTCTGTTGCATTCTATGTCGCTGCGACGCGATTCGACATGCAAATACGAAAAAAATGCCCTCCGCGTTCGGAGGGCAAGTCGGTTGTGGAATTGGCGCATATGCGCCGGGATATGAAGTGCGCTCGCATTGGATAAGCTGTGATGCGATCATAGCATGATTCGGCGGCGAAATCCGTCGAAAGCGGGCGGTGTGGAAAAAATTCATAATAGACCGGAAACGAGGGAGATCACGATTCCGGCGGCGGCGCTTAGAACATAGAGCACGAAGACGATGCAGACGTTCTCGCGGGAATTTTTGTTCGTCCGCAGGAGCACCAGCAGACCGATGCCCGCGTTGGACAGCAGTCCCGCAAACAGTCCGCCCGCCCCCAGCACGCCGCTCAGGTACGACTGCGTGATGACCACGGAGACGGAACAGTTGGGGATCAGCCCGAAGAACGCAAGGATCAGCTCGCCGACGACGGGCTTGCGCAGAATACTTGCCGAAAGGCGCTCGACACCGATGACGGAAAAGAGAAGATTGAGCGCGATGTTGACCACGATGAGCAGCAGCGCGATCTTGAGTGTATGCTTGAGGGCGGAAACGAAAACGTTTCCCTCATCCTCGTCGCAGGCGCAGTGCTCACGCTCGCAGAAGCTGTGGATGTCCTTTTGCGCGCGGAAGCGGCGGAGCAGGAGAAAGTCAGCAATGTAGCCCAGCACGATGCCGAGCGCCATTTTGCCGACGACGATCAGGAGAATGTCGCGAATGCCGACCGCGCCGCCCTCGCCGAGGGAGGAGAGCATGATCGGAAGCATTTCGTCCGAGGTTGCGAAGAAAACGGCGAGCATTGTGCCGACTGTGATTGAGCCGGTGGAAAAGAGAGTTGCCGCAGCGCCGGAAATGCCGCACTGCGGAACGATGCCCAAAAGACCGCCGAGGGCGGGGCCTGCCTTGCGGGAATAGCCGCGGAGGATGCCCTCGTTGAGCTTGCGGCTGCGCTCAAGCAGCTCCATGAGCAGATAGGCGAGAAACAAAATGGGAATGCTCCACAGTCCGTCTTTCAGACCGTCGAGCGCCGCTTCGGCAAGCAGAAAATCACCGTGGGAATGCCCCGCAGCGTGGAGGAAACGATTCATAAAGGTGCTCCTTTGGAAAAAACGTTATTGAGACGTTAAGAGCGGGCGCAGCACAGCCTGATTTTCAAAACGGGTGTCGCGCGAGCTGGAGAGGAAGACCACTTCCTTCGGCCCGTCGGCATACGCCTGTGCGTAAAGCTCCACGCGCGAGCCGTCAACATCCGAGATATACAGCCGCCCGGCGCTTGAGGCACCGACAAAGTCGAGCAGATTTGTCCGGAACGAAATGGTCAGCTTGCTCCCCGTGAAGAAGCCGGCAAGCTCACTCGCGGCGTCGGAAAGAAGCTGCGAGGTCGTCTTGGCGGAGGAATAGGCGATGGAATTGCTCGACGGGAAACGGAACTCGGAGAAGACGATCTCGTTGAAGCCGAGGCTTGCAAGGTCGCGGGCAATCTGCAAGAGATAGGAAATGACGGTCTCATTTCCGGGGTCGAGCCAGTAAGTGCCGTTTTCGTCCATCCAGAGCGCGCCGTTCGAAAGCGGCAGACCGCAGCTTGTGTTTTCCAACGCATATGCCTGATCGGGAAATGCCGGCACGGAGGCGATCATGTAAAAGCCGTTGTCGTTGAGGTAGGAGATCAGGGCGTTGACGGTGTCGATGTCGACGTTTGCCAGCGGTCGTCCCGTGAGCGAGGTGGAGTAATAGAAATTGCCCCAGACGCTTTTCAGCTCCATATACACGGCGCACGGTTCGTTGAGCGCCTGAACGGCTTCCAGCACCGCAGATGGGTCTTGCAGCATGGAGGTCGTGATATAATATCCGCCGAGGTCGGCGATGGACTGCGTCAGTGCTTCGCCGGAATCATAGACGATTTGCGGATTTTCCACGGTCGGGCGGGGCGTGGGTGCCTCCGACGGGGTGATCGCTTCGTACTTTTTCGACAGCTCCAGATGCGCGCCGTCGCGTTCATAGACGATGTACGGCTCAACATAGATCAGAACGACGACCGCTGCGACCAGCGCAACAGCCAGCAGAATCAGCGCGTAGCGCAGCAGCTTTTTGAGCAGCAGACGGTTGCGGTATGAGATGTGCGGCATGCTCCCGCTCCTTTCGTTAGTTCCTTGCCGTCAGACAGCACCAACCGTCCGAGTGGCGGGCGGTGGTGACGGTCAGGCCGGCGGCGTTCAGCGCGTCGCGCACTTCCTGCTCGCGCTCGTCGAGAATGCCGGAGCAGAGAAAGATGCCGTCGGACTTCAAAAAATTCGGCACGACCGGCGCAAGGCGTACGAGCACGCCTGCGACGATGTTGGCGCAAACGATGTCATAGCCGCCTGCGGCGAGGCTGTGCATGAGCGCTTCGTCCGTGACGACGTTTCCCGTGCAGGCGCGGAAGCGGTCTGCGCCGAAGCCGTTTTGCGCGGCATTCTGCGCGGCGATGTGCTCGGCGGCGGGGTCGACGTCCACGCCCACGGCGCTTTCCGCGCCCAGACGCAGCGCGGCGATCGAGAGAATGCCGCTCCCGCTTCCGAGGTCGGCGACGCGTTCGCCGCCGTGAACGAGCGCTTCCAGCGATTCCAAGCACATGCGCGTCGAGGCGTGCTCGCCCGTGCCGAACGTCAAGCCGAGATCAAGCACGATGGGAAGCCGACCCTGCGGCGCGCCGTCCTGCATCCACTGCGGCACGACCACCAGCTTTTCGCCAATCGGCAGCGGGCGGTAGCTTTCTTTCCAGGAATTCTCCCAGTCCTCATCGGGAACGGACTCCATTGAGAGGGTCAGACTTCCGAAATCACAGGCAGGATACTCGTCGGGCAGGCGGTGCAGCAGCTCGCGTAGAGCGGGAAGCTGTTCGTTGGCACTTGCGCTGTCCAGATAGAGCCGGACGAGAGAACAGTCGCGCATTTTTTCCGCGAGCGCTTCGTCCACATAGTCCCAATAATCTCCGGCGGTTTTCAAAAAGGTCTGAAATTCGCCGCTGTCCTCGACCTCAAAGCTGTCAAAGCCCGCCTGTGTCAGCGCCATGCACAGAAGCTCAACGCCCTCGGAAGCGGTGCGGACGGTCAGCGCAATCCATTGCATAAGAATATCCTCCCGGAAAATACAGTCTTAACTTAGCTATTCTACAGGATTTTGCGCCGAATGACAAGCATTATTTCAAAAATCGTGAATATGGGCAGGTTTCCTCTTTAATTTTTTTTCAAAAAGGTGTATAATGGAAATACAGAAAGGGTGAAACAGATGACCACGAATCTTCCGATTGCGGAAAATGTGACGCTGCGCGCGCTGCAAACCGACCGCTTCAAGACCGGCTGCTTCAGCATCAATCTCCTGCGCCCGCATGAGGCGGCAACGGCAGGGCCGGATGCGCTGCTTCCGAGCGTGCTTTTGGCTGGCACGGAGCATTATCCCGATATTCAGAGTATTTCCACGCGCCTTGACGAGCTGTACGGCGCGAGCTTCGGCACGCTCGTGCGCCGAAAGGGCGAAATCAAGCTCGTCGGCTTTTACGCCGATTTCATCGAAGACGCATTCCTCCCGGCGGGGGAAGCGGTCTTTGCGCCGATGGTCGACTTCATGGAAGAAGTGCTTTACCGCCCACTGACGCAGAACGGCTGCTTCTGCGCCCGCCACGTCGAGGGCGAAAAGCAGAATCTGATCAACGCCATCGAGTCCAATCTCAACGACAAGCGTTCGTATGCCACGTCACAGATGCTCAAGGCAATGTGCGACGGCGAGGCGTTCGGCGTGCCGCGGCTGGGAACGGTCGAGAGCGTCCGAAGCATTACGCCGGAAGCACTGTGGGCGCATTATCAGACGGTTTTGCGCACCTCGCGCATCGAAATTTTCTATGCCGGTCGCAAATCGCCGGAGGAGGCGGCGCGGGAATTTTCCCGTGTACTTTCCGGGCGCGGAACGCCGTTGTGCGTTCCGGCTTCGACGCAGGTTATTCGCCGCGCAGAGCGGACGCAGGAGCTTTCCGAGGCGCTCGATGTCACGCAGGGCAAGCTTGTGATGGGCTTTCGCACGGGCATCACCGTGACAGACCCGGATTTTCCGGCGCTCGTGCTGCTCAACGCGGTCTACGGCGCGGGCATTACGAGTAAGCTGTTCGTGAACGTGCGTGAAAAGCGCTCACTGTGCTACTATGCGTCTTCAAGCATTGAAAAATACAAGGGCGTGATGCTCGTCTCGTCCGGCGTCGCGTTTGAAACCTATCAGACGGCAAAGGACGCGATTCTGGCGGAGCTGGAAGCGTGCCGCGCGGGCGACATCACCGAGCAGGAGCTGGAATCGGCGCGGCGGCAGACCCTTTCGTCGTACCGTGCGGCGCTCGACGCCCCCGTGCAGCTTGACGATTTTTATATCGGCGCGGCGATTGCGGGCGGCGATGACATCCCCGTGCTCATGGAGCGCATTGCGGCGCTGACGGCGGAGGATGTTGCGGCGGCGGCGCGGAAACTGACGCTCGACACCGTGTATTTCCTCAAGGGGGTGGACGCATGAAGCATACGGTTTTCCCGAACCTCGGCGAAGAACGCCTGTTCGGTCGGCTTGCAAACGGGCTGCGCCTGTGCGTCGTCCCGAAACGCGGCTTTGCGCGGAAATATGCGTTTCTGGCGGTCGACTTCGGCTCGATCGACACGGCGTTCACGCTGAACGGAAAGCGCTGTGTCGTCCCCGACGGCATTGCGCATTATCTTGAACACAAGATGTTCGACCTGCCCGAAGACAATGCGATGAACCTCTTTGCCGCGCACGGCGGCAGCCCCAACGCGTTCACGAGCTACGCAATGACCGCCTATTATTTCTCCTGCACGGAGGAGTTTGAGGAAAATCTGCGCATTTTGCTGCGCATGGTCGCAACGCCGTATTTCACGCCGGAAAGCGTCGAAAAAGAGCGCGGCATCATCGCGCAGGAAATTCGGATGTATGAAGACAGCGCCGATTCGCGCGTGTCGGAGGAGCTGTTTGCCGCGATGTTCGCGCACCATCCCGTCCGCGTGCCGATCGCCGGAACGGTCGACAGCATTGGAGAGATCACGGCGCAGATGCTTTGCGACTGCCACGCGGCGTTTTATCGTCCGGACAATATGGTTTTGTGCGTTGTGGGCGATGTGGACATTGACGCCGTGGCAAAGCTGGCTGAGGAGCTGCCCCCTGCGCAGACGCCGCTTCCCGTGCGGGATTACGGCGCGGAGGAAAGCATGCTTCCCGTCAAGCCGCACACCCTGCGCACAATGAGCGTGTCCATGCCGACGTTTGCCCTCGGCTTTCAGTGCTCCGCGCCGCAGCGCGGCATGGAGACGATGCGCCGCGAGCTGATCGGCGAGCTTGCCGCCGAGCTGCTGGTCGGGGAGTCTTCACCGCTGTACCTGCGGCTTTACAACGACGGCTTGATCGACGCGGATTTTTCCGCGGGCTATGAGAGCGTCAAGGACGCCTGCCTGCTCTCCGCCGGCGGCGACAGCCGCGACCCGGAAGCGGTACTTTCCGCCATTTTGGAGGAGTCGAAGCGCATTGCGCGCGAGGGCTTTGACCTGCGCCTGTTCGAACGGCTGAAAAAATCCATCCTCGGCAGACGCATGCGGGCGCTTGACAGCTTTGAAAATATCTGCTATCGTAGCTGTGCATACGAGTTTGACGGCGCGGATTATTTCCGCTTTCCGGAGGTTTACGCCGCCGTTGCACCGCAGGATGTGCGGGAATTTTTGACGCAGACCGTCACCCCGGAGCGCGCGGCGCTTTCGGTGGTCTGCCCGAAGGAGGAAAACGAATGAGACTTTCAGATACCGTTCCCATCAGCTTTCCCGGTCTGGGCATCGATCGGATTGACCCGCCGGAGGGATTCACGATCCCCGGAACGGATTTTGAGATCAAGTTTTACGGCGCGATCATTGCGCTGGGCGTGCTTTTGGCGGTGCTTTATGCCATGCGTCGGAGCAAGCAGTTCGGTCTGACGACCGACGATATTCTCAACATCGTCATCGTCGGTTTGCCCTGCGCCATTGTCGGCGCGCGTGCGTACTATGTGATCTTCAAATGGGATCGCTTTTTCGGCCCGGGTATCCCGTGGGACGCGTGTCTGCGCATTCGCGACGGCGGGCTTGCCATCTACGGCGGCGTGATCGGCGCCGTGGCGGGACTGCTGATCTTCTTCCTGACGAGTCGAAAACGGCGGACGAAGCTGCTTGCCTCGCTGGATGTCGGCGGTCTTGGGCTGCTGATCGGTCAGGCGATGGGGCGCTGGGGGAATTTCTTCAACCGCGAAGCGCACGGCGGGATGACGGACAGCTTTTTGCGCATGGGCTTTGAGATCGGCGGCGAATGGGTCTATTACCATCCGACATTCCTGTATGAATCCGTGTGGAATCTGATCGGGCTGGTGCTGCTGCACTTCTTCTCGAAAAAGCGGAAGTTCGACGGGCAGGTCTTCCTGTCCTACCTCGCATGGTACGGACTTGGGCGTGTCTGGATCGAGGGCATGCGCACGGACAGTCTCTATCTCGGCAGCTTCCGCGTCAGTCAGGTGCTCGCGGGTGCGACATGCGTGATCTCTCTTGCACTGATCGCTTTTGTGCTGCTGCGCAAGCGCCCCGGCAAGGAGGCTCTTTTGGTCAACCGAACCGTTTCCGACGAAACGGAAGAATAAGGAGGAAGTGTTATGGCAAATATGGAAATGTTTAAGGAAAAGGCAACCGGCGCGGCGCAGTCCGCCGCAAAAACGGCAAAGTATGTTGCACTTGTCTCCAAAAAGCGTCTTGCGATCCTCAATGAACAGGATAAAATCCGCCGCAACTATACCCGCCTCGGCAAGGTATATTACAAGGACTATGTGACCGACGAAGAACCGGATGAAGCGGAATATGAGCCGATCTGCGAGGATATCTCCGAATCCTTCCGCCACATCAACACCCTGCGCGACGAGATCGCTCAGGCGAAGGCGGCGTATCAGGACGCGGTAGACGATGCCCCCGAAGACACGCAGGACGTCGAGCTGCTCCCACTCCATGAAGAAGAAACCGAAGAATAAGAAATGCCCCGAACCGCTTGGTTCGGGGCATTTCAGACTGTCAACAAAGTCCGAAACCGTAAAAATCGAAGAAATCTTTTTGTTGAAAATATCCGAGAAATCGATGTAGTTTCAAAATCCGAAATGCTCGAAGAAATTCTTGTAATAAGGAAGATATTTGAATCGATTTTTACTTACCGCGCAACTTTCGACCTACCGTATCCACATACGCCGACGGTCGAAAGTTGCTTGTTTTTCAAACTTTCTTGCAGTCTGCCAGTGTGTCAAAAAAGAGTTTTTTGACACACTGCAATGCCCCGAACCGCATGGTTCGGGGCATTGATTTATTGCTTGCTGACCTGATAAAGAAGCTCGGCGACTTCCATGCGCGTCAGGGGTGCGGTGGTCGTCCGCAGGGAAATCCCCGCCTCGGAAAGCGCCTGCACCGCGCCCTGCGCCCAGACGGGAACGTCACTGTCTGTCAGCGAGACGGGCGTCGGAAGCTCCAACACGGCTTGCAGCACGACGGCTGCTTCTTGCGCGGTGATGGGGTCATTCGGGCGGAAGAACAGACCGCTTTCGCTCGCCTCGCCGCGGACAAGACCGCGCCGCATGGCGGCGGCGAGATAGGGCTGCTGCCACGCGGGAAGCGCCTCGGCGTCGGCAAAGCCGGAGACGGTCAAGCCGTCGTCGGTCGGAATGTCACAAAGCGACATTGCCATGACCAGAAATTCCGCACGGCTTACCGTCGCCTCCGGGCAGTAGCACAAAACACCGCCGAGGCTGCGTCCGCTTGTCAGACCTGCTTCGCAGCTCCACAGGGCTTCAAACTGCTCGGACGATGACACGTCGGCAAAGGTCATGTGGTCGGTAGGCTTGAGAATGCGGATGTGGACGGTGGCGGGCTTGGAGACATTGCCGGCGTCGTCCGTGGCGGTGAAGGTGAAGCGATCTTCACCGACCTTGTTTTTGCCGGGCGTATAGACAAACGTTCCGTCCGCATTCAGGGTGACTTCGCCGCGCTTCGGCTGCTCGACAAGCTGAAAGGTGAGCGCGCCATTTTCGGCGTCTGTGGCGGTCAGCGCGCCGTTGTTGGGAATGTTTTTATAGGTTTCCAGCTCGGCGTCATTCGCCGTGGGCGTTTCGTTTTTACCCGACTGGATACGGATGGTGAGCTGCGCGGCGTCTCCGAGCGCAGCGCCGTGAATGGGCTGATATTCCAAAACGGCGTTGCAGCTTTCCGCGCAGGCAGGCTCCATCGTGAGCTGCGCGAGCACCGACTGCGGCAGGACGTCTCCGGCGCGAATGCTGCGGCTTCCGAGCTTGACGGCGGCGACGGCACTGTCCGGCACGCTCGTGACCAGAATGCCGCTGAGCGCCGTGTCCGGGCTGGGCATGAAATCGGCTTCGCTGAAACAGTATTCGCTGTGATAGAGCGTTTCGCCGTCGGCGGCAAACGCCGAAACACTCAAAAGGCAGCAGACGGCGACGAGTACCAGTGTGCGAAAAATGGATCTCATTGGATTCCCTCCTAAAATTTGCTTCGCGCATAGGTTGCGCCGCCGCTCCGAAAATATGCAGCCGAAGGACAAAAAGAGACACCCGAAGGTGTCTCTCGGTCAATTATGAGAAGATTTTAACATTCGGAGGGAAGAAAAGCGTGAGAGGAAAACGTCATGGTTTCCTTTCACGTTCGATAACCTGCCCGCAGACGACAGAATTGCAAAAAAATCGTTTCCAGTGATTTGTTTTGCAATTCAGCCGTATTAAAAACGGAACGTTTTTAATACGGCCGAATATAATGGGCGCTGATGTCGGGGGCGGGGCGCATTTTTATGCCTGAGACGATGCCCATTGCCACAAAGGAAGTCAGAATCGAGCTGCCGCCGTAGCTGAAGAACGGGAGCGCCAGACCGATAACGGGCAGAAGCCCGAGACAGACGCCGACGTTGATGAGAATCTGGAACAGAAGCATGGACGCGATGCCCACGCAGATCATGCGGTTGAGAAAGTCCGGCGAGCGCATGCCGACATAGATGATGCGCGCGACGATTGCCAGAAGAAGCAGCAGCATGACCAGACAGCCGATCATGCCGAGCTGTTCGCCCGTTGCGGAGAAAATGGAGTCGGTGTGGTCGGCGGGGAGAGAGCCGCTGTTGGTCAACGTACCGTTGAAGAGTCCCTGACCGGACAGACCGCCGTTTCGCAGCGCCTTGAGGTTCTGGTTCGTCTGCCAAAGCTCATTAAGACCCGTCGGGTCGATGGAGGAGTCATAGAGCGCGAGAATTCGGTTTTTCTGGTCGGTACGAATGGCGTACTGCCACAGATACGGCCCGGCAACGACGAGCGCTCCGACGCCGCCGAGAAACCAGCCCCAGTTGATGCCGCCGACATACGCCATCGTCAGGAAGATGAAAATGAAGATCAGCGCAACGCCTGTGTCGCGGGAGATCATGACGATGTAGGCAACGATGAAGATCATGTGGAAGACGAGCTGCATGACGCAGCGGGGTGACGAAATGCGTGTCTGGTGGATGCTCATGGTCTTTGCGAGAATGATGATATAAGTGATTTTACAAAGTTCGGCGGGCTGGATGTTAAACGGCAGGAACGGGAAGGACAACCAGCTCTTGTTGCCTGTTTCGCCCTCAATGCCCCAGATCAGCAGCATGCCGATAAAGGCGGCATTGAACAGAAACAGCAGCGTTCGCTGACCGGCGAGAATGTCGATGTCGAACGCGGTGAGGGCAAGATAGAGGATGACGCCGGCGATCAATGCGCCGGACTGGACGATGATGTAACGGCTTGTGCCCTCGTTGGCGGTCGCCGTGGCGACCATGACGATGCCGTAAAGCGTGGAGGCGACGCACAGCGCAAGCAGGAGCATGTCGCCCTTTTTCACGATCTCCATCAGCTTTGTTGACAGTTTTCTCATGTGCATCCCTCCGTTCGTCATAATTTTCGGTAAGAACCAGTATACCATCAAAATTCGATTCTGTAAATAAAAAACTTCATTTTGCAAAAAAGATGTGCTACAATAGAATAAGCAACCAGCGGGAGGACAGAAACGATGAAATTTACGACGCATAGCCCCGAACAGACCGAGGCAGTCGGTCAGCGGCTCGGACAAGCCCTGCAAGGCGGCGAGATCGTTGCCTATCGCGGCGGGCTCGGCGCGGGGAAAACGGCGTTCACGCGGGGCTTGGCGCGCGGACTGGGGATTTCCATGCGCGTGACCAGCCCGACGTATACGATCGTCAACGAATATACCGGCGGCAGACTTCCGCTGTTTCATTTTGATATGTACCGTCTCGGCTCGAGCGACGAGCTGTT
Source organism: uncultured Oscillospiraceae bacterium (assembly GCA_964425295.1). Taxonomy (GTDB): domain Bacteria; phylum Bacillota; class Clostridia; order Oscillospirales; family Oscillospiraceae; genus JAZOXB01. The sequence continues at coordinate 24,595 of CAYRMX010000004.1, forward strand.
CGACATCGGCTGGGAAGACTATCTTGCGCGCGGCGGCGTGTGCGCCGTGGAATGGAGTGAGAATGTCGAAGACGCGATGGACGGTGCAATTTTCGTAACACTGGAAAAGTGCACGGAGGACGTGCGTGAGATCACGATCGAGGGAGGGATAGAGCTTGCAGATTTTAGCATTTGAAACGTCGGCAAAGGCGGCATCCGTGGCGCTGCTGCGCGATGACGTTCTGATTGCCGAGAGCTATCAGAACAGCGGCTTGACGCACAGCCGCACCCTGATGAAAATGGCGCAGGAGCTTTTGACGAGCTGCGAGGTTTCTCCGAAAGATCTGACGGCGGTGGCATGTGCCGCAGGGCCGGGCAGTTTTACGGGTGTGCGCATCGGCGTCGCGGCGGCAAAGGGTTTTGCATGGGGGTGCGAGCTTCCGTGCGTCGGCGTTTCGACGCTTCACGCGATGGCGCAGCAGGCACGGGAATTTTCAGGCGTCATTTGCTGCGCGATGGACGCGCGGCGCGCGCAGGTGTATAACGCCGTCTTCGACTGTGAAGACGGAATTCTGACAAGAATGACAGACGACCGGGCGATTTCCCTTGAGGATTTGGCGCAAGAGCTGAAAATGTCGAAAAAACCGAAAATAATGGTTGGCGACGGCGCTGCATTGTGCTATAATACCTTCGGTAAGGAGCTGCCCGGCTGCTGCTGTGCGCCGGAGCATCTCAGAATGCAGAGAGCGTCCGGCGTGGCATTGGCTGCCCGCGAGTTGCTTTTGACCGGAGCGTCCTTCTCCGGCGCGGAGCTGACACCGGCGTATCTGCGATTGTCGCAGGCGGAGCGCGAGCGCGCGGAACGTCTGCAAGCGAAAGAAGGAGGATCTTATGGGCAAAGTTCAGGTACTTGAGCATCCGCTGGTGCAGCATAAGCTGTCGATCCTGCGGGACAAAAACACGGGCGTTAAGGAGTTCCGTGAAATCGTCGGCGAGATCGCGGCACTGATGTGCTACGAAGCAACGCGCAATCTTCCGACGGAAGAAGTCGAGATCGAAACGCCGGTCGCTCCGGCAAAGGTCAAGGTTCTCGCCGGCAAGAAGCTGGCGATCGTGCCGATCCTCCGCGCGGGTCTTGGCATGGTGGATACGATGATCTCCCTCATCCCTTCGGCGAAGGTCGGCCACATCGGTCTGTTCCGTGACCCGGAGACGCATCTGCCGGTCAAGTATTACTGCAAAATGCCGCCCGATATTTCCGAGCGTCAGGTGTTTCTGGTCGACCCCATGCTGGCGACCGGCGGCAGTGTTGTCGCTGCCATCGACATTCTGAAGAACGAATACGGCTGCAAATATATCACCCTGATGGATATCATCGCTGCGCCGGAGGGCGTTCAGGCGGTGACGCAGGCACATCCCGACGTCGACATCTACGTTGCCGCGGTGGACGAGTGCCTGAATGACCATGCGTATATCGTGCCCGGTCTCGGCGATGCCGGCGATCGCATCTTCGGCACGAAGTAAAAGAAAAACGGAATCGGCGTACCGAAAACGGTACGCCGATTTTTTATGAAAAGAATTCCGAGATAAACTGCTCCGTTTTGGCGTCGACTGCCGAAAAATCCACAAACGGGCGGCAGAGCTGCTCCATGCGGTCATGCAGCCGCTTTGCTTCGCGCAGATGAGAGACCGCCTGAAAAAGAAGCGAGGTGACGGTCTTGCGGCAGAATTCCAAACTGCGCTTTGTGTCCGGCGGCAGGGTGGAATTGAGATCAATGCGGCAGAAGCACGGCCCGTCATAGGGGAAATCGTGCGACTCGCTGACGAACGCCGTCTGCGCCGTGGGAAGCAGCAGATGTACCGGTTGACTGTCGGGCAGCAGCGGGGAATGACAGACAATGCATTCGTGCCCCAGCGCCTCCGCCTTTTGCAGGAGCGTTGCCAGAAGCCGCGGCGCAAGTCCGTAATCGTCGCGCAGAATGTAGACGCGGCTGCACAGGGCGCTCGGCGTCTGCGAACACAGCCGCAGACCCTTGGGCGTGACGGCGGAGAGAAAGCGATGGCGGAGAATCGGCGTCTGCGCATGAGGCTTCAGGGAAGACAGCGCCAGACATTCCGCGATCGACGCCATTTCCTCGTCGTATGCCGTGCGCGCTGTTTCGCTTCGGACGCAGCCCAGAAGCTCGTGTGCAGAGGAAAGACAGGCGGTCACGAGCGGGTACTGCGCGGCATTTTTCTGCTGCGTCTGCAAAAGCGCTTCCTCGTTTGCCTGCATGCCCGCTACGTCGTAAAATTCGCCGAAATTGAGATAATTCATGCTGCCGCCGCAGATCTTCGGCTCGAGGACATGCGGCGCAGTGCCGTCGACGAACGCCGCCGAAAGCGACGGCAGAATGACTGCGTCGAGAGAATCGGGGTCGGACGAACAGAGAATGTACGACACGTCCAGCCCCCGCTCCCGCGCGGCGCGGCCGACGGCGCGCAGGAAGGTCGATTTTCCGCAGCCCGCGCCGCCTTTTAAGACCGTCAGACGGCGAACCTCCCGAAGTAAAGCGTCATAGTGCGAGAAAAAACCGCTCGGTGTACACGCGCCGAGGTAGTATACAGTTTCCATATCCAGCCTCCTTCTATATGGTTTATGCGGCGCGGGGCACGGTTGTGCATCGTGCGGCTCGTCACAAATCTCATGCGCGGCGTATAAACTGAGAAAGACAGGGAGGGATTCTATGGAAATGACACTTGACGCGCTGCACGAGGGGGTGTGCGGGCGGATCACGGCGCTGGAAGCGCGCGGCGCACTGCGGAGAAGACTGCTGGATTTCGGGCTGATTGAGGGAACGGACGTTCGCTGTCTGCGCATCAGCCCGGCGGGAAGCCCCATCCTTTACCGCGTGCGCGGGACGATGCTCGCCCTGCGCCGCTGCGACGCCGAAAGCATTCGAGTGGCGGTGGAAGCATGCACCTGATTGCGCTTGCGGGAAACCCGAACGTCGGAAAAAGCACGCTCTTTAATGCTCTGACCGGGAAAAATCAACACACGGGTAATTGGTGCGGCAAGACCGTCGAGCTGGCGCAGGGGGAATATTCGCACAAGGGGCGCTGCTATCGGCTCGTCGACCTGCCGGGGAGCTATTCGCTCGTCAGTCGTTCGCCGGAGGAGGCGGTCGCGGAGAAGTTCCTACGCGGCGGCGAGGCGGAATGCACGGTCGCGGTGTGCGACGCAACGTGTCTGGAACGTAGCCTGATCTTGGCGTTGCAGGTCATTGCGATCTCGCCGCGCGCGGTGGTTTGCATCAATTTGATGGATGAGGCGCGGCGCGTCGGGGTGAAGATTGATGCCGAAGCGCTCGAACGGCGGCTGGGCGTGCCGGTAGTGACGACCTCGGCACAGGACTGCGAGGGGCTGGAACGCCTCAAAGAGACGGTGCGAAATGTCTGCGACGGATTTCTCCCGCTTGCGCCGAAGACCTGTGAACTGCGCGGGAAAACCGAGGCAGAGTCCGACGAGATCGCGCGAGGCTTTGTCCTGCACGCGCAGGAGCTTGCCGAGGCGTGCACTGCGCGGCAGCCGGAGAAAAAGTCGCCCACCGCGCGGCTTGATAACGTCCTGCTGCACCGAATTTTCGGCTATGGCGTCATGCTCTTGCTGCTGCTCGGCGTTTTCTGGCTGACCATCGTGGCGGCGAACGTGCCGTCGCAGGCGCTGCAATGGTGCTTTGACCGCCTCGGAGCGCTTCTTTGGCGCGGCGCGCGGGCGCTCGGCGTACCGTTAATCGTGCAGAGCGCGCTGCTCGGCGGGGTCTATGCGACCGCAGCGCGCGTCGTCGCGGTCATGCTCCCGCCGATGGCAATTTTCTTCCCGCTGTTCACGCTATTGGAGGACTTCGGGTATCTCCCGCGCGTGGCGTTTCTGCTCGACGAGGGTTTCCGCCGCGCAGGGGCTTGCGGTAAGCAATCACTGACCCTTTGCATGGGCTTCGGCTGCAACGCCGTGGGCGTGACGGGCTGCCGCATCATTGACTCGCCGCGGGAACGGCTGATGGCGGTTGTGACGAACGTGTTTGCGCCGTGCAACGGGCGCTTTCCGACGCTGCTGTTTTTGATTTCCCTGAGCTTTTCGGGCGGCTCGGCAATCGTTGGGGCTGTTGCGCTGACGGCGTGCGTGTTGCTTTCGGTCGGAATGACGCTGCTTGCCTCAAAGCTCATGCACGCGACCGCTCTGCGCGGCGCGCCGTCGTCGTTCGTGCTGGAAATGCCGCCATATCGCAAGCCGCACGTCCGGCAGGTGCTCGTCCGCTCCGTCAAAGACCGAACGCTGCGCGTGCTGGGGCGGGCGGTGGCGATTGCCGCGCCGTCGGGACTGCTTATCTGGCTGCTTGCGAACGTTACGCTTTCCGGCACGCCACTGCTTTCTCACGCGGCGGCGCTGCTCGACGCGCCCGCAAGGTTCATCGGCTTAAACGGCGCAATTTTGCTCGCTTTTCTCCTCGGAAGTCCCGCAAATGAGCTGGTGCTTCCCGTCCTTATGATGATTCTGACGGCGGGAACGAGCGTTTTGGACAGCGGCAGCGAGGTCATGGCAACCGTCCTGCGCGCAAACGGGTGGGATTGGCGGCTGACGGCCTGCATGCTGGTATTCGTCCTCTTTCACTGGCCGTGTACGACGACGGTTTTGACCGTCTACCGCGAGACGCACAGCAAAAAATGGACGCTGCTCTCCGTCCTGCTCCCGACGGCATTCGGCGCTGCCCTCTGCGTCCTGTTGCGGCTGATTTTTCGCCTGTTTTAGGGGAAATTCTATCATGCAAAATATAGTTTCCTTAAATTATTTTGCAATTTTGAAACGCGCAAAAAAGGATGGGAAAGAAAACTTTCCCATCCTTTTTTATGCGTAATAGTTTATGAGACAGCCGGCGAGGATGATGTCGCGTTCCTCACGGGTGAGGTTTTCCAGCTTCAGTGTCAGCGGCGTGCGCATTTCGCCCTGCATCAAAATGCCTTCGATGCTCGCGGCGTCCGATTCCAGCGCGGCGCGGATGCCCTTGACATAAATGCGGTCGCCGGGCTGCATGTGATACTCCGCGATGTGCTCGACGGTGAACGGAAGCATGCCCCAGTTGACAACGTTGCTGCGGTAGCGCTTGGTGGCAAAGTCTTCGCAGAGATTTGCCACGCCGCCGAGGACTCTCTGGCACGACGCCGCCTGCTCGCGGGCAGAGCCGTCGCCGGGCTTGATTGCCATGACTGCGCTGCCCAGGCCGGTCTTTTCGGGGTCAAAGCCCTCCAAATCGACCGATTTCGGGTCGGCGCGGCGCTGCTGCTCGAGCGCGAGCACCGCCTTGGCGCGACCGACATAGGCGGGGTCTTTGCGGCTCAGGGCAAATTCACTCAGACGCAGGGGATTGCTGCGGTAGGACGAGGTTTCGCCCGAGGGGATCAGCTCGTCCGTCGTGGTCACGGGGTCGTAAATCGCCGAGGCAACGGTGATGAGCAGGTCTTCCGGCATGGCGATTTGCGCGGGCCAGTCGGTGATGTTCGGCCCGAAGACAAGCGGCTCGTCCGGCTGCGGATTGCCGACGCCGTGGTAGACGCGGGAATAGGGCGCGGGGTCAAAACGGTATTCCGGCGCGGACTCGACAAAGTTTTCCAGTTCCGTTGCCGGCGTGATCGCGCCGCCGAAGAGGGCGGAGGCAGCGATGGAGCGGGAGTCCATCAGTGCGACATAAGCGACCTGACCGTCAGCGGGCTTGGAGCCCTCGCGGTTCGGGAAATTGCGGGTGGAGTGGCGGATGGAGAATGCACCGTTGGCGGGGACGTCGCCCGCGCCGAAGCACGGCCCGCAGAACGCGCTGCGGATGGAAGCGCCGGACGCCATGAGCTTGGTCAGCGCGCCGGTGCGCATCAGCTCAAGCATGACCGGCTGTGACGCCGGGTAGCACGAAAGCCCGAAATGCCCGTCGCCGAGGCTATGTCCGTTCAGAATCTCGGATGCGGCGATCAAATTCTGGAACGTGCCGCCGGAGCAACCTGCGATCACGCCCTGATCGGCGTAAAACTTGCCGTTTTTGAGCTTTTTCAGGAGCGATTCGGGCTGCTGCTTCAAGCCGAGGGCGGAAACGGCGCTTTCATCGACCGCATGCAGAAGATCTGCGGCGTTTTCGTTGAATTCGCGGATGGTGTAGGCGTTCGAGGGATGGAACGGCAGGGCGATCATCGGTTCGACCGTCGCAAGGTCGACTTCGACCACGGCGTCATAATAGGCGCCGTCGGCAGGGGACAGAGCGCGATACGCATCCGCACGACCG
>CAYRMX010000005.1:0-5111 GCA_964425295.1 uncultured Oscillospiraceae bacterium
GCACCTCGGACACGATCGACGCGCCCACGGCGGGAATATTCACGCCCTGATCGACCATGATGTGCAGGTCGATGGAGATGGTGCCGTCGTCATTTGTGTGGACGAGGACGCCCTTTGCCACGGATTCCCGGCGCAGCAGATGCACCAGACCGTCCGTTACGGAGCGGATCGCCATGCCCTTGACGCCGAAGCACTGCGTGGCGGCGTTGCCGGCGATCTTGGTGTAAACGTGATTGCTGACCGCAATCCGTCCGAGTTCGTTTTCGCGGCAGATCATAGGATAACCTCCTTTAATATCAAAAAGCCAGACTGTAAAAAACGAAAACACCCACAGCGACCCTGACAAGGGGCGCTGTCACGGCGCAGCCGTGACCGGGGGGGTAGTCTGTTCCCTCACCTTTTGGCATATTTCTGTTTTGCGGTTTCTCTCCCTCCGCCAAAAGCTTCGCTTTTGCCGCCTCCCTCGTCAGGGGGAGGTTTCGGTGCGGCATCGGGTTGGAACTCCCGCGTCAGAGGGCAGCGCAAAACGGTACGCTGTTTTTCAAAACGTCGAGTATCAAAGCATGCTTTCTTCCCAGCAGGCAGGGGCGTTCAGCTCCAGCAGCGCAGCGACCGTCGGGGCGACGTTGGCAAGTCCGAACGCGCCGGTCTTGAGTGCGTGCTGCACGCCCGGATCATAGACGATAAACGGCACGGGGTTCAGGCTGTGCGCCGTGCGGACAGCGGTCTTGCCCTTCTTTGTTTCGGTCATCTGGTCGGCATTGCCGTGGTCGGCGGTGATAAGCACGGTGTAGCCCAGCCGATCCGCCGCTTCCAGAATGCGCGCGAGGCTTGCGTCCACGCACTCCATCGCCGTCACGACGGCTTCCATCACGCCGGTGTGACCGACCATATCGCCATTGGGGAAGTTGCAGCGCAGGAAGTCATACTTGCCCGACTCCATCGCCGCGAGCAGCGAATCGGTGATCTCTTTCGACTTCATCGCGGGCGCCTGCTCAAAGGGAATGACGTCCGAGGGGATCTCCTCATACGTTTCCAGCTCCGCGTCGACCTTGCCGGAGCGGTTGCCGTTCCAGAAATAGGTCACATGGCCGTACTTCTGCGTCTCGGAGACGGCGTATTCGCGAATGCCGTGCGCGCACAGCAGCTCGGTCAGGGTGTTCTTGATGACCGGCGGCTGGACGAGATAATGCTCCGGGATGTGCAGGTCGCCGTCGTATTCGAGCATGCCGGCGAACTTCACGCCCGTGTAATCGCCGCGGTCGAACTTGTCGAAGTCCTTGCGGTCGAAGGCAAGGGAAATTTCCTGCGCGCGGTCGCCGCGGAAGTTATACAGCACGACGCTGTCGCCGTTGGCGATCTTCGCAACGGGCTCGCCGTTCTCGGCGATGACAAACGCGGGAAGATCCTGATCGATGCAGCCTGTCTCGGCGCGGTAGGCTTCAATCGCCTCGTTTGCGCTGGCGAACTGTCTGCCGATTCCCTGCACATGGGTTCTCCATCCGGCCTCGACCATTGCCCAGTTAGCTTCGTAGCGGTCCATCGTGATCTGCATTCTGCCGCCGCCGGAGGCAATGCGGTAATCGCAGCCGTCCGTGCGCAGCTCGGCAAGCACCGCCTCCAACTGCGCGACATATTCCGGCGCAGAGGTCGCGGGCACGTCGCGCCCGTCAAGCAGAATGTGGCAATACGCCTTTTTCACGCCCTCGGCGTGCGCATGGCGCAGCAGGGCGATCAGGTGCGAGATGTTGGAATGCACGTTGCCGTCGGAAAGCAGGCCGAGGAAATGGAACGCCTTACCGTTGTCCGTGCAGTTGGCGACCAGTTCTTTCCACGTTGCCGAGGCGAAAAGCGCGCCGTTTTCGATCGACTCGCCGACAAGCTTTGCGCCCTGCGAATAGACCTGACCGCAGCCGAGCGCGTTGTGCCCGACCTCGGAGTTGCCCATGTCGTCATCACTGGGCAGACCCACCGCCGTGCCGTGGGCTTTCAGCCAAGTGTACGGGCAGGTGGAAAACAGACGGTCAAGCGTGGGGGTCTTCGCAACCGCGACTGCATCGCCGCTGCCGCCGTCACCGCGTCCCACGCCGTCCATAATGACTAAAACGATCGGTTTTTTCATATCCGAATAAACCTCCATTGTATTTCTCTGAACATTATACTACCTTTTTTCGGTTTATACAATCCTTTTTTTCGTTTCCGGCAAAATCGGCGCGAATGTAACGGAATTGTGAACCGCTCTTGCAAATCCCGACGGCGCTGTGTTATAATATTTTTATAGTATACCATGAGAGGAGCGCCGTTTATGTTTTCGCAAACCGAACGCGTGCAATATGCCAAGCCCCAGCTTTTGGAGGTCATCTGCCAGCTCCGTTTTCCGGCGATCCTGTCCATCGGCGCAAAAGAGCCTGCCGATTTTCAGGAGCTGATCCGCGGGGCGTTCCCCCGCTATTCCCGCAACGTCGAGACGCTGCCGCCCAAGGTCGTCGGTCAGGCGGGAAACATGAAGCTTGAAGATCAGAACCCCGTGACGAATTATCAGTTCCTTTCCGCCGACGGACGGTGGAAGGTCAACCTGACGAACACGTTTATCGCCCTCGCCACGCCCGCCTATCCCTCGTGGGAGGAGTTTGCGCGCAAGCTCGACGAAGTGCTCGCGCATTTCATCAAGGTCTATCAGCCCGCCTATTTTGAGCGCATCGGGCTGCGCTATATCAATGCGTTTTCCCGCAAGGCGCTTGGGCTGGAGGGCACACCGTTTTCCGAGCTGATTCAGCCCGGCTACCTCGGTCTGATGGGCGAGGAGGACGTCGACGAGCGTGCGTTCACCCGCGTCACGCAGGAGGCGGAGCTGAATCTGCCCGGCGGCTGCCGCCTGAAGCTCCACTGCGGGCCGGGCATGGTCAAGCGCAACAACATCGAGGACAAGGAAGTCCGCTTCATCCTCGATAACGACATTTTCATGTCCGGCAAGGTCGAGATCCGCCACTGCGCCGGCGCACTGAACACCGTGCACACCCACGCCGACCGCGTCTTCCGCGGCGCGATCACCGACACGCTGCACGAGGCGATGGAGCCGGTCTGACGCCGTCTTCCGCGCGGCGGGCACACTGCTTATGGAGGTAGCTTATGCCGTATTTTTATGTCGACCCCTATTATCTGCTGCTGGTCGTTCCGGCGATGCTGTTTTCGCTGTGGGCAAGCGCGTGGGTGAACAGCGCGTTCCGCAAATACAGTCGGGTGCGCAATCTGCGCGGCATGACCGGAGCGGACGCCGCGCGCGCCGTTTTGGCGGCGAACGGCGTTTCCGGCGTGCGCATCGAGCGCGTTTCCGGCAACCTGACCGACCACTATGACCCCAAAACGAACGCCATCCGCCTTTCCGACGGCGTTTATGACAGCGCAACGCCCGCAGCCGTCGGCGTTGCCGCGCACGAAGCGGGGCACGCCGTGCAGTACGCCGCGAATTACGCACCCATCAAGCTCCGCGCAGCCATCATCCCCGTGACGAACCTCGGCTCGAAGCTGTCCATCCCGCTGGTCATGCTCGGGCTGGTGCTCATGTCGTTCAGCCGCCATTCCGCCATGAATGACTTTTTCTACGGCATTGCCGTGCTGGGCGTGCTGTGCTTCGGGCTGTGCGTCATTTTCCAGCTCATCACGCTGCCCACGGAGTTCAACGCCAGCCGCCGCGCGCTTTCCGCCATTGAAGGCAACGGGCTTCTGACGCGCGACGAGCAGCGGGGCGCAAAAAAGGTGCTCTCCGCCGCCGCCCTGACCTACGTCGCCGCCCTCAGCGTCACCCTCGCGCAGTTCATCCGTCTGCTTGCAATGGTCAACCGCCGCCGCGATTGACAAAGCCGCGCCGCGCGGATATAATATGACTATTGAGATTAAAGGAGCGAACCACATGAAAACTTATGAACTTCCCCGCCGCTACCATCACGACGGACATGAGCATACCCACGAATGCGCCCACGAATGCGGAAGCTGCGGCGGCTGCGACCCGATGCAGGAAACGCTCGCGCTGATGCAGTATATGGTCAACCACAACGCCGCGCACGCCAAGGAGCTTGCGGATCTGGCAAAAAAGCTGGGCGACCTCGGCAACCACGCCGCCTCGGAGCAGGTGCTCGCCGCCGTCTCGGAGTTTGAAAAGGGCAACCTGCGGCTGTCCGCCGTGCTCGCCTCGCTCAAGTGAGGAGGAACCGTTATGTGCCTTTCCACCGTCTATAAAAACACGGTCGCGCCTGAGACGGTTGCCATGCAGAACGTCATGCGCATCGAATGCGACGGCGACATGGTCATCCTGACCGACCTCTTTGAGCGTCAGCTCGCCATCCACGGCACGCTGGTCATGGCAAACCTCGTCGACGGTCAAGCCCTCATCCGCGAAATCCCCTGACTGCTCGCCACCCACGGTGCGCCGACCATCTTTCCCTGCGCCGCGAAATTCTTCATCGGCGTCCGCCAACTGTTCGCCATCCACGGTGCACCAGTCATCCCAATCCCTCATCGGCAAACCCCTTTAACTAAAAAAGACAAAAACAACCGGGGCATCTGCATTTGCAGATGCCCCGGCTTGCTGATTTGGTCTTTGTGCGGCAATCGGCTTTGTTTTTCAGGCGATTTCATAACGGTGTGTCTTTACGCAGTCATTTCACGACGTTTTCGAGGTAGCGCATGAAGATGGGGCGACTTGGGCGCGGGTGGCGTCGCCCTGCGGGTCGAGGTAGACGGCATTTCCCGTCTTGTCGCCGCAAAGGGCGCACGTTGCACTACGGTTCGCCGAACACCGCCGTCACAACATCTCTCTCCCGGAGGTCAGTTCAATTATTGCTTTCGCTATTTGCCGCATTCCGAGCCTGGTCGGATGAATTCCGTCCATCGAATCATATTTGCAGTCTGCACGATAAAGGTCGATCACCGAAGATTGAAATAGAAGGTCTGTTAAGCTTCATTAGTAGCCACTCCCAATTATTGTGAGCGCCGACAGGCTTGCCTATCGGCGCTCAAATTGCGCTATTAAGATATCCTAATATGAAACAACCATTACTCAGCGCAGACCGGAAGCACCGCTTTCGTCGCCCTCCATCATACCGTTCAAGAAA